>NZ_DATCTU010000004.1 GCF_036567765.1 Pseudobacteroides sp. | reverse complement strand
AGAAACCTTCTATTTTTGTACAAATGCTTGAATTTTCTGTGTTACGCAAATTTTTGAATTGGAATGGAGCGTAGCGTAATGGAGATTCAAAAATTTGCGGCCGCTGCTGTAAACATCTCAGGAGTCTTGTATCCATTGCTTGCATGTAACCTTTTCCTGCGGTAATAAATCTCTATGTACCAAAATATCGCAGCCCGGGCTTCACCGCGTGTCTTAAAATGCTGTTCATTTAGTCATTCCTGCTTCAATTTTCCCCAGAAACTTTCCATTGGTGCATTGTCCCAGCAGTTACCTTTCCTGCTCATAGAACAAATAAAATCATGCTTCTTTAAAAGTTGCTGGTATTCATTACTACAATACTGGCTTCCCAAATCCGAGTGTATTAATACTCCCTTCGGGTTGGCCCGTCTGCCTCTTGCTTGGTTTAGGCACCTTATAACAAGATCCTTTGTCATACGTTCACCCATTGCCCATCCAACTACCTCATGCCCACACAAATCAACTATGCCAGCTAAATAAAGCCATCCTTCATCAGTTGGTATATATGTTATATCACTTACCCATTTCTCATTAGGATTTTTAGCATAAAAATCTCTGTTTAGTATGTTTTCAGCCACAGGTAAATTGTGGTTAGAGTTTGTTGTAGCTTTGTACTTCTTCACTACTTTAGACTTCAAGCCATTATTCCTCATTATCTTTGCAACTGTTTTTCGATTTACTGGTGATTCTGGTTTGCTAAGCCTTTCTGCTATTTTTGCAGACCCCGGAATCTGCTTATTTTCATAAAACTCTTCTTTACAAGTTCTGTGAGATTTCTTTCCCTAATACTTCTTTTACTCTCTGGACGTTTATCCCATGCATAATAACCGCTTCTTTTAACTTCAAGCACTTTGCATAGCTTCGCTATCCTGTAATTTGACGATTCAGCTTTAATAAACTTGTATATTTCTACTTTTGATTTTTTGCGAAGTAAGCTGCCGCCTTTTTTAATATCTCATTTTCTTCCTTAAGCTCTTTAATTTCCCTTTGTAGCTTTTTAAATACTTCATCTTCTGGTTTTATATGACCACTACCAACAAATGGCTTCTCACTGTTTTTACTGTATCTTGATACCCATCCATATATTGTTGTATCTCTTATACCTATTTCTTTGGAAACAAACGATACTGTTTCACCACCTTCAACTATCCTTTTACATATCTCAGTCTTATACGCCTGGTCATAAACTTTTCCCATCTCCGACACACCTTCCTTTTGTTTTATTATACCCTATGTTCCATGTGTCTACAAAATGGGGTATGGGTCAGGTAAATATATCCTCCTATTTGTATTCCAATAAAATGTAGAGCGAATATTTCAAAACATATAGTTTTAAGCAGAATAATGTGTTATTATATCAAAAAAAGAAAAAACTAAAGATGTTTGATGCTGAAAGTATCAGTATTATGAGCATTAGGGCGGGAGGTAACTAGAATGGAAAATATAAGAAGTATCGGAGTGCTTACAAGTGGTGGAGATGCACCTGGGATGAATGCTGCCATTAGAGCAGTAGTAAGATCAGGTATTCATTATGGTTTTAAGGTAATGGGAATTCGCAAGGGTTATAATGGTCTTATCAATGGGGATATATTTGAAATGTCACTAAGAAGTGTATCGGATATAGTTCACCGTGGAGGTACAGTGCTGCAGACAGCCCGCTGCTTACAGTTTAAGACAGAAGAAGGAATTCAGCAAGCTGCTGCCATGGCCAGAGTATTTGGGCTTGATTCTATTGTAGTAATTGGCGGAGACGGATCATTTCGTGGAGCAAAGGATCTAAGTGCTCATGGTTTGAAGGTTATAGGTATTCCCGGAACAATAGATAACGATATTGGCTGTTCCGAATACACAATCGGTTATGATACGGCTTTAAATACGGTTCAGGATGCACTGGACAAAATACGTGATACTGCATATTCTCATGAACGCTGCAGTGTCCTGGAAGTTATGGGTCGTAAGGCAGGCTATATAGCATTAAACGTGGGTATTGCATGCGGTGCAGAAGTAGTACTGTTGCCCGAAAAGAAGTTTGAATTTGACAAAGATATAATAAAACCTATCATCGAAGGCCGTAACCGTGGTAAGAAGCACTACATAGTCATAGTTGCCGAGGGTGTCGGTGGTGCATTGGATGTTGCAAAAGAGATAGAAAAAATAACAGGAATTGAATCAAGGGCAACTATACTCGGACATATTCAAAGAGGTGGAAGTCCTACCGTGTATGACAGAGTAATGGCAGGGAAGATGGGAGCTAAGGCTGTGGAGCTTCTAAAGGATGGTATCGGCAATCGCGTAATTACATTAAGGGATAACAGAGTTGTGGATATCGAAATCAATGAGGCATTGGATATGAAGAAAGAAATTGAAGATGATCTCATCAAGCTCAGCAGGATTTTGTCTCTGTAATATTTTTATGTTACCAAAATTAGTGAACATAAAACTCTGATATAAATCGACATGAGTTGTGGGAATATACCGAAATTTACTATAATTTACAAATTAATATTTTTATTCAATAATGTAGCCAGGAATGTTACTCTAATATTCCTGGTTTTTTTGTACCGTCTAGAAAAATATGGTTTTATGCTACATAACAATTTTCAATGACAACCATCTATGTTGCAAAAGCACTTGGTAATTTTGCTCTGTCCTGAATTTGTAATTTGTATGTATTTCTTTAAAATATGACATAATATTTACAATTTTCTACTAGTATGATAGTATTATGTAAATACTTTATTTTCATTTATTAGTAGTAATTGATAGTAAAACCTTGAAACATAATATTTAAATAACAATGGAAGGGGTGAGAAACAAATGAAATATTTAGATCTGTTATTTGAGAGGATAACAGAGGCAACAGGTATTAAAGATATAGGTTATCATAAAATTGAAGATGGTAGATTAAAGCCTATTTACAAAACTAATACTGACATCCTTGGAATTGAAAAATGGAAGAAAGTCCATGCTGAAAACCCTGTTTATATCAGTGAAACTGAAATGTTATTGCAGGTTATAAATACAAAGAAGCCTGTATTTATAAATGATACTAATAATGATCCGCTTTCAGCCAATGCATTTTTTCTTTTTGGGGTTGACAGTATTATTGTTGTTCCAATTATCAATGAAGATAAAGTTGAAGGTATCATATGTATAGTATCAATCGGTAAAGTTCGTGAATTTAGTCTTAAAGAAGTTTCAATATGTGAAAGTCTTGTAAATGAACATCTAGGGCATCTGCTTAGTATCTAAATTAAAAGTGTTAATAATCTTACATGTATCACTTTTAATCTAATATTTATCGCATAATAAAAAATATATAAAGAGATATACTATAATACTTTATGATTACATAGGGGTATATTCAATTGTGTTGCTAAATAGTTAAGAATCAACAATAACAATAAAGGAGTGCAACTAATGAACATATCCAAGGCTATTTTGGAATACCTTAAGTTGAAAGGTGTTGATTATGTGTTCGGTATTCCTGCCGGAACAATCAGCCCTATTTTTGATGCAATGAATGAAGTGGATATAAAACCGATAATAACAAAAAATGAAGCAGGTGCAGCCTACTGTGCAGCAAGGAACGCAAGTATTCTAGGAAAGCTGGGTGTCTGCTTTGGTGCTGGAGCCGTGGGGGCAAATAATATGACTAACGGAATAGCTGATGCTATGAGAGCCAAGCTGCCGGTGTTAATGCTTACCGGGCATGTGAACAGAAAGAACATCGGGAGAGGTGCTCTACAGGAACTGGATACAGAACAGATATTCAAACCTATAACAAAGTATAGTAAAACAATATTAGAGGAATCGCAGGTAATGCATGAACTTAAGAAGGCGATAGAGATTGCACTTACACCTCCTATGGGTCCTGTGCACTTATCTGTATCAGTAGATATTCAAAGTACAAAATTTGATGGGAATTTGGATGATTTACTTAAAGATTCTCATATAAAACCTATTAAGCCATATCCTGATTCTATTGAGAGGGCTGTTAAAATAATTAACAGTGAAACATTTGGGGTGATTCTCGTTGGAAAAGGAAGCAGGGGGCTTTCTAGCAGTATTATGGAATTGAGCGAACATCTTCAATGGCCTGTCATAACTACACCGTCGGGAAAAGGTGTAATACCGTCGGAATTCAAGCTGAACTTGGGGGTATATGGATTTTCAAGTTCTGATGCCGCATTTGAATATATCAGCCAAAGCAGCGTAAGTTGTATTATTGTACTTGGCTCAAGCTTAGGTGAATCATCAACAGAAAACTTTGATCCTTGTTTTTTTACCAATAAAAAAATAATCCATGTGGATTGGGATATAAAAGAACTTGGAAAAGTTTTTGAAACAGATGTTGGTATTAATGCAGACTTAAAGGATATTATACCAATCCTGCTTGAAAGGACTAGAAAGAAAAATATAGTCTTTACTCCACAGGAAATAAATAAACCCTATGAAAATAACCATACTGGCATTTCGCTAAGAGTATTTTTGGAAAAACTCCCCAAATTATTGCCCTCCGAAACAAGATATTTATGTGATCTTGGAGAGTTTATGAATTTTGTTATAAAGTATTTGCCCATACCCCAAGGTGGAGATTTTGAAATGAATATCGGTTATGCTGCAATGGGCTCTTCAATAGGCGGATCGTTAGGTGCATACTTTGCTGAGCCTGAAAAGCCAGTGGTTGTGTTTGCAGGAGATGGTTGCTTTTTTATGAATGGTATGGAAATTTTAGCTGCTAAAGAGTATAGGTTGCCAATTATATATATAATAATCAATAACAGTATGCTTGGTTTTGTGGAACATGGACATAGATATTTATTTGGAAGAAGCTTAGATGGATTTATTCAAAAGAGAATATCCATATGTGAAATGATGAAAGCTGCAGGAATAAAGAGTATTGAGATAAGGGATATTGAGGATATGGAGAAAATTCAAGAATGCATTTCAAATATGGATGGACCAGTGGTTATTGAAATAATAACCGATGGTTCTGAGGCACCTCCTATAATGGGAAGATTAAGAGCACTAAAAAAATAAGGTTATGTTACCATTAAAAACCTGTTAAAACAATAAGAATATAGAAGATATTTAAAGATATACTGTTTCATTTTCATAATTTCAGTCTTTTTTTAGCATTTAAGGAATAGACAAAACATCATATGCATGATAATATATAGGTGGTGTTATTACATAATACTGCCTTTATATTATTTCAAATCTTTAGTTCTTTTGTTTTCAAGCATAATTTGATAAAAATAATTTAATAAAATTGCTTTAACATGTTCTTTTAGTATAATAAAACAATCTTGACAAAATCATTTCATGATTTTTATACTTCTGCTGTAATGAAAGGAGAATATGGAATTGAGATCTATGAATATGAGAAAGCTTAAGCTTTTGTTTCTATTGCCTGTTTTTATTGTTTCTATTTTAGGAATATCACTTATGTCCCTTTCTTTACTTTCTTTCTCTCAGAAAATATCATTTATAACCAGCATTTCTATGATTTTTTTATTGTTGGCTATGTCTTTCTACTATTTTAAACTTTTAAGTCCTATGGCCAAGTTCGTTTTGGTACTTGACCATTTATCAAGCGGTAGCGATGATGTTAATATTGATGGTATTGGAAAAAATCAATTTGCTGAAATTGCACGGAATTTAAATGATGTTATGGCGAAGTTTAATAGAATTTTGAAAGAGATTGATGAAAACAGTTTCGTTTTTACAAGTTCATACGAAGAAATATTTAAGTCTTTTCAAGTATTAAATAACACAACTCAACAAATTTCTTATGCTATTACGGAAATTACAAAAGGAGTGACAGATCAGGTCATTGCAATTGAAAAAGGAACTGATTCGGTGAAAGGTATAATTAAAGGACTTAATGAGCTGTCAGTAGAAATGAACGAGTCGGAAAAACACACAAACGAAGCCAAAAACACAATAAATGTTGTTTATGAAGCCATCAAATTTAATCAAGTAAAAATGGAAGAATACAAACAAACATTTTCTAACGTGAGCGGTGCAATATCAAATATGTCAAACAATTCACAAGAGATAGGTATGATACTTGAAGTGATTAGTCAAATATCCGAACAAACCAACCTATTGTCCTTGAATGCAGCAATTGAAGCTGCTAGGGCTGGTGATCATGGAAGGGGATTTGCCGTAGTAGCGGATGAGATTAGAAAACTGGCTGAAGAGTCCAGTAAATCCGTAAAAGAAATAAACGATATAATTAAAGAGGTTAAGTCCGGTATTGAAATATCGGTAAAAGAGATAAACAAGTCAGAAATTGCAATTAAGGAGCAAGAAGAATCACTTAACGAGACAATTTGTATGTTCAATGAAGTTCGCAACATTGTTGAACAGTCCTCTAACAATGTTACACTTGTAACTGAGGCAGCAAATGTTCTTAGTAAAAGTGCAATCGTCGTAGGAGAGCAGTTTAGTGAGTTAGCTGCTTTTTCAGAGGAATCGGCAGCTAGCATGGAGGAGGTATCGGCGTCTACCGAAGAGCAGGTATCTACAAGTCAAATGATTTCAGAATGTACAAAAGAACTATTCAGTATTGTAGATAGCTTTAAAGCTATAAAGACTTAAATGAAAATAGGCTTCACTAAATTGATTATAATATAGCCAGAAGCAGGAACACCACAAAAAAGGAGGATGTTTATGCAAATTAAGGATAGTAGTGGTCTTTATGTAATTGATTTTGATGTGAACAAAAGGATTTCGGTTGAAAAAAATATGGGGTTATGGTCTAAGGAGGATTACTTAAGGTATCATAATGACTATGTTAACAAAATCGGACCGTTATTGGGAGGTAAGCCTTGGGCTAAGCTTGTTGATATTACTGAGTATAAAACTTCCGATATCGCGGATGTTATGGCAAAGCATGCAGAATGGATGCTTCAAAATAATGCGAGGTATGCAGCAATAATAGTAAGCAGTGCAATCGCTAAAATGCAAGTTAATATGGTTGTAAGCGGTAAATTTGAACAGAAGGCCTTTTCTACTCAGGCTGAAGCAATTGAATGGTTAAGATCCAAAGGATTTTGATAAAAATATAATAAAAATAACCGGCCTTTTGTTGAAATCATCGACAAAAGGCCGGTTATTTTTATTAAGTAAAATCCATTATTCTATAACTTTATCTTCAACCTGCACAGGATGTGCCTTAAAATACTCAAGCACATTATAGATTTGTTCTGCAGCTTCTGCACGAGTCATTTTAGCTTTAGGATTAAATCTTCCCTTGTCGTCAAGCTTTGCGATGCCGTATACCAGTGCTCTTTGAATTACTCCTTCAAAGCTTGATGTAATTTTATCCCCATCAGAAATATTTGCAGGACTAATTTTTATCATTGGCATATTTCTGTGAGTTTCCATAGCTGTAACAAGATAGTATGTAAATTCTTCCCGTGTCCAAGCCTTTTTAGGGTCGGTATCGGGAGGGATATTCAGCCCTTTGACGGAAGCTATGATAAGTGCATTGGAATACCAGGCCTCATTATTGGCTTTTGGAAAATAATCTGTTGCTTTTGGTGCCTTAATAAATCGTACATTATCAATATTAAGGTCAAGCACATTAACGATAAGCTGTATGCCTTCTGCTGCTGTAAGAATGCTTTTTGGTGAAAACAGCCCTTTACCGATCCCATTAATGTAGCCCTTTTCCTGTAGTACTATAATTTTCTCCTTTTCAACTACATTTGAAAGATCTGTGAAAGTACCTGCAGCGAAGCTGTATCCTGTCAACGTTAGTGTAAGTATGGCAGTTGTAGAGATGCAAACTATTTTTGATTTAATATTCATTATAATCAGGTATTTAAATAGATTAAAAGTGTTAATAATTTTCATTTCTATAATTTTAGACGGGTATAAAAAATAAAAGTTCCATGGAGTTTTATTATAAATTTGTGCAGTTTGACATTATATTCTGTTGGATTTATAATACATATGATATAGAGTAAAAAATTTGGAAAAGGGAGATTCCATATGAACGCTTACATCAATGCAGGAACTTTTTTCCTTGCAACATCGGTAGTTGTTCTAATTGCAATTCTGATTTTTGACCTCATAGTAAGGTACAAAGTCTGGGAAGAAATTCAAAAAGGAAATATGGCTGTAGCAATGTCAACAGGAGGTATTGTTGCGGGTGTTGCCAACATAATGCACTTTGCAATAATGTCAAATGATTCTATTTATAATACGGCTATATGGGGAGGAATTGGGACTCTTTTACTTCTTGTTGTGTATTTTGCATTTGAGCTATTGACGCCAAAACTTAACGTTAGTGAGGAAATAGGGAAGGGAAACCGTGCAGTAGGGTTTATTTCAATGATTTTTTCCATTTCCTTTAGTTTTATAATAGGTGCAAGTATTTCTTAAAGGGGATAAGTTATGTCTAAAGAAATAAATATTTATTTAACATTCAATTCGTGGATGGATGAAAGGCCTGATGCTATAATCCGGGGGATTGTTAAATTCAAGGGTGACAGTCATGTTGAGATTCAGGATGAAAACGGCTACACTCAAATAATAAATCTCGATAAGATATTTGCGATAGTTTATTGAGATGGGTAAAATATGATGAACACTGTAAATATGGAAAAAAGACTTAAGGACTATAACCCATCTGATATTTATAAAAAATGGTATGGATCAGAGGGGTACTTCAGCTGTTTTTTCAGATCTACACCATTTGTATCGCTAAAGCATTACCCGGATTTTGTTATAGATAAATCAAGGGAAGATGTCATTTTATTAAAAAAACAAATAATACAGACTATCGAAAACTATGATCTTAACAGTTCGCTTGTATTTGTTGAAGTTTCACTGGATAAGGCTATAGAGACAGCTTTTTATCTTTATAATGAGAAAGCTGTAAAGCCTGTATTTACCTTTAATCATATCTATCATTCCCATGGTATAATTGGTACCTTAAGAGAGATTAGTCTTTTGGTGCATTTAGGGCAGCAGCTTGAAGAAAAGAAAATATCAGGATGGGCATTTTTTATTGACAGCCATAGGTATGGGGAAGAAAGGCCGGAGGTATTAAGAAAGCTATTTAACAATCAGTATGAGCTTACTTATGATGACCTGCCGCCCGTAGAGATGCTGAAAGACCTTAAATACAAACGCATTATTTATATTTATGCGGGGGATATAAAGGAAGACTTGGATTATTACCTCAAATATATTAATGAAAATGGATTGGAAGTAATTAAATACAAGTTACAGGGGGAAGTATGAAAGAGGAAGATAAAGATTGCAAAAAAAAAGATTCTATATATAAAAAAGACAACGATAAAAATAATATAGAAAAAGTAAAATTTCTTTCTAAAAGGAACAAAGCTGCAGCACTCACTCTTGCAGTTTTTTTAACTGTCAGCACATCACTTACAGGTTGTGGGTGTCAAAATATTGAAGAAGAGGATGAAGAGGATGAATTTTATTACTCCGGAGGTGGCATTTACCATTCCGGGGGATATTATTTTTCATCAGGAGGTACCTACAGTGATGGTACCTGGAGCAAAAAAAGCATTACATCCAAATCAGGATATTCTTCAAAAAGAGGAGGCAGCATCGGCAGCTAAGGAATGAGCTAAGGAATGAGCTAAGGAATGATTGAAAAAATGAGCAAGCAAACAGCCTGTAATCAAAGAATACATACAGAAAACATATTGTTTAATTATTATATGGTCAGTTCCAGCAGAGAAAACCTTATTCACTCACAATTTCCATCATACCTTGAAAAAAGTGTCTACGAGGATATGGTTTACTGTACACAGGTTTTAGATAAGCTTGTGCTGAGGATTATTGAAAAAACTGCAGTAAATTGTGAGAAAATGATTTTTCAATACGGCGAATTTCCTCTGCATCAATCTGTTAAAAGCCTTGGCCGGCAAATACCGCCTTTTTTCTGGGTGAGGTACGATGCTTTTTTGAGGGAAGACGGGGGAATATTCTTTAGTGAATTCAACTATGATAAGCCATGTGCACAAAGGGAAATCATAATAGCAGGAAATTCGGGACCTGAACAAAATCCCAATTTGAATTTTTCAAAAGAATTTCAGAAGGCCTTTAAAA
This sequence comes from Pseudobacteroides sp., assembly GCF_036567765.1. Classification (NCBI taxonomy): domain Bacteria; kingdom Bacillati; phylum Bacillota; class Clostridia; order Eubacteriales; family Oscillospiraceae; genus Pseudobacteroides; species Pseudobacteroides sp. The sequence continues at coordinate 181,855 of NZ_DATCTU010000004.1, read as the reverse complement.
ATTTGTGGGATGACTACGGAAACCATGTTAAAAACCCTACTGTTGCGGTGCTTGTCGATCCAGGCCACTACGAAGAGGTACATCTCGGGTTTCTCTATGGAGATTTGCTGAAACCTTTAGGATTTGAAACTATAATTGCAGGAGGAAAAAATCTTGAGGTAAGAGGGGATTGTCTTTACATATTCGATAAGAAGATTGATATAATTTTAAGACAGTTTCCTGTAGAGCATCTTTATGAGTGTGATGACATTGAGAAGGTTCTAGAGCTATATGATAAAAGGAAAGTCCTTATACTAAATGATCCTAGAGCAGTATTCGGTCAGACAAAGAGCCTTTTTGCATACCTGTGGGAAATGGTTGAAGGTAATGATCCCTTTCTGAGCCATGAGGAAATATCGGTTATCAGAAGAACAATACCCAAAACCTGCTTGTATAACCCTTCCTGTATGGAAGAGGTTATTAAGAACAAGGATGCCTATGTGATAAAGGCAGCTTACGGGCGGTACAGCCAGGAGGTCTATATTGGCTTGATGCACAGTGAGATTGAGTGGGCAGAGACTGTAAAAGCCATCAATAATTCACCCAAACTTCATATAATACAGGAGTTTTGCCCCATTCAAAAGCAAAATGTGATGTGCTTTAACGGGCAATATTATGATGAAACCCAGGCTATGGGAAATTACGGCATATATCTTGCCAATGGCAATTTTTCCGGTGTTTGTGTAAGGTGGAGCAGTGATTATCTATCACTTGATGAAACTGTTTGGAGCAGTCCCATAAGAATTCGTAAGTCTCCTTTTTATTTAATCAAGACTTCAAGTGAAGGAAGAAAAGAAAAGTGGAACAGTATTAATGAAAAAGCAGCCTTCATCCATGGTTATACAGGAGGATATACAGGTCCTTGCGAGTCCTTTACGATGGATTCATTGGTTATCAATAAGCAGCATTACAAAGAATTGGAAGAGGCATCGGAGAAGATATGGTCTGTTATTGAAAAAACGGTTGAATTGGTCAGGGAGAATTGCAATATATTCTGTCCTGTTTTAGGTATTGAAGACAGCTTGCAGGATCTGGTAACTCAAAGCATTACAGGCCATACGGCATTTATAGCCCGTCTTGATTGGGGTGTAGACCCCAAAGGGAATTGGCGTATGCTTGAAATTAACTCAGAAACACCTGCGGGTATTATGGAGAGCATAGTTTTAAATGACATAATAAAAAGTGAAACAGGAATAAAACTGAGTGATCCCAACAAACACCTTGTAAAGCTAATACGTGAAGCATTCTCGGGTATTGTAAATGATTATAATCAATATAGAGCAATAAGAAACATTGGTTTTGTAACACCTTCCTTCAGTGAAGATTGGTACAACACAAAGCTATTAAGTGAGTTTCTTAAGGATATGCCATATAATGTTTCTTTAGGGGAGATTTCCGGTTTGGAAGCTAAAGAAAAAAAGCTGTATCTTTATGGGGAGCCGCTAGATGCAGTTTATAGGTATTATCCTCTCGATTGGCTGGCTAACGACCCATATTTTGAGGGTGTCATAGAGGCCTTAAAGGAAAATTCGCCAAGCATTAATCCCCCTGTATCTTTTATTTCTCAAAGCAAGGCTTTTTTAGCACTGATTTGGGAATTGGCTGAGCAGGGATTTTATGAAGATGATGACAGGAAGCTTATTGATAAATATATACCTAAGACTTCACTTACGGCAAAGAAAATGAGGGGTACGGAAAATTACTGCATTAAGCCCTTTTTTGGAAGAGAGGGCCAGGAAATTACATTCAGCTTTTCAAAGAAAGAAAAAAAAGCAAATAACTGCATTTATCAAGAATGGATCGACTTGCAAACTGTGCCGCTGCAGCTTCATACAACTGTTTACTCAGTGCAGAACTCTGTATGTCCTATCTTTGGGACTTATATAGTAAATAGAAAATTTGGAGGAATTTATACCAGGGGCGGGAGCCGTGTAACTGATCATAATGCGGTATATATATCTACTTTTATAGATGAAGGAAAATATTGAAGAAATATTAAAAACGGGGTGGTTGGTTTTGAGTAACATGGAGAATAGAAGAACAAGACCTTTATATGATACCAGGCAAAAAAAGAAGAAGAGCATCCTTGGAAGGCTAATGCTGGTGCTTATACTAGTCCTTGTAATTGCGGGATTGACAAAGGTTGTAGATAATGCACTTGCAACAAGGAAATCATTTATGAAAGATGTCAAGGTATGTAGTGCTGCTATCGGGTCAATTGTTGCAGAAGACAGCAAGTACTATGTGCAGATTTCGCCAGGAGCCGATATGCATGCAAATAATATAAGTCTATCAAGTGATGATAGATGGATTGAGGTAACTTATTCCTTTTATACCAGACATAAAAGAAATGATGCTGTGGGTGTGTTGATGGGACACTATGATGTTTTTAAAGAAAAGCTTATTGGAAGTGAAATGGTTTTAGAGAGAAGTCTTTGGACCTTAGATGAGATATACGATTCTTTGGAAGAGGCAAAAGGCAAGAACGAATACCATAAATATACCTCCCTTTCATCTATTGAGAAAAAGAAATCCTTTGAAAGCGGAAATTGTTATTTTAAAATAAGGAACGAAGACAGGACATTTACGTTAAAGGTCAATAAAGAAGATTATGATAAATATAAAGAAAAGCAAAAAATATATTGCCAGTTTGAAAAATACGGGGATTTTGTAAAGCTCCTATCTTTGGCAGAACAATAATATAGGGCTTATAGCCCTATATTATTGTTCTCTTCGTTTTTTATAACGTCAACAAAAAGATCTTTTAATTGGTCCTCAGCAGAACAGCTTTGCTGGTAGAACCAAAACTTTACCTTTTCTTCAATTTCCCTGTCAGAGCCTTCTGCCTTATGAGGGTAAACAGCTACCACCTTGTTGGTTTCCTTATCTCTGAGGCCGATCTTTTCAGCATCGCTAAATTTGCTCATAAAAAATCTCCTTTTAAAAACGCTTTATATATGGATGCAGAACTGATATAACTTTACAGTCCGATATTTATATATATTGGTTTAAAAGGTGCAATTTTATACGGAATACTCTCCGTCACCTGAAAAACATAAATACTGTTGGAAAGGTTATTGATATGATTGCCAGGATAATTGAACCTATACTCGAAAGCTTATTTTTTTTCCATTCATATCTTGCAAAGCTCAATAAGTAGAATAAAGGTAATAACAATAAAGCTATTAAAATATATTTCATATCCGTTAACCTCCTTTTTTCCCTTCCGCCGGCCACATTTCGGAGCTTTTGAGCACTGTTCCCGCACGCCTTATTATAAAATCTATCTGAGTATTTACCTTCGCATCTTTAAACCTTTTTAGCCAGTTGTAGTCCTCCCATTCGGGAATTGTAAGAAAGTGCATTGCAGCAATTGAGCCAAATTTAAATACATCGGAATTTACATCCTGGCATTTTTTGATTGTCCTGTCAAGGTGTTTTTTTATTTGTCTTTTTACTGCATCCTCAAGCACCGGTTTCAGTTCCATGCTTTCGTAATCTATAGTGCTTTGAATTGCCAATATGTCGCCCTCCAAAAATATTTTTACATCTATAGTTGGATTGCCTTTCTCAAAACGAACTTTTATGTCAGGACTTTTTTCACGTCGGACATCCACCATTACAAATTTACCTTCCTCTTTTGGGTCTTTTTCTACATAAAAACCCCGTTTAAATTCATCCCTCACCATTAAAAGTGTCCGGGTTTCATCACCGTTTAATTCACCCACCATTTTACCTCCGTCAAATACAGCAGTGCCGAGGAATTCTGCCCTGCTGCCTCCTTTTCTCACAAGTTCACCTGCGTAATAATCTCCGCTGGTCTTAAAGGGGGTCTTGCCTGTTCCTTCACCCTCTTTAAACTTACTCTCGTTATTTAACGCTGCAAGTATTGCGATTGGCTGGCTGTAGGGAGATTTAGCGGCATTGAGCATTTCACCGTATGTAGCAGTACTGAAAAATCCTGTGATATCTGCCTGGTCTATCATGTTTTGCTGTTTTTTTGACAGTGATGAACTTATTGTTGTTGTATGCTCACTAAGGAATTCACTTGCAGAACCCTTTGTCACAATTACATTTATTTGTCTTCTTACCTGGCGTCCCCTTATAAAGCCCGTGATATAAGAGTCAATTCCTTCTCTTGCAAGGCTTTCGGAAAAAACCAGGTATTTGGTATGCATATAATTTATCTGCCTTGACATGAATGAGTTAAGCATGTTGACACCTGAGTAGAAGGATGGACAGTCTATTGTGATAGTTTCAATATCACTTGCCTGGCCTCCTCCGCTTCCGCCTGATCCTCCGCCTACTCCTTTTCCGCCTCTCATGCTGGGTGCCTGTATGGTCATACGAAGTTTGTCGGATACTCCTTTTTCCATGCCGATGCTGTATACATAAGTCCACTCGGTTATTTCCTTAGCATCGAAGCAGGAAGTCAGCGATACCAACGGTAGTATACAAATCAATAATAATAAGCTGCGTCTAAACACTCTTTGAAACTCCTTTCTTCTTGCGGATAACTGCTATAATAAGTACAACCGTAGGCAGTCCTAGGGAAATGCTCCAATCATTTTGTCTAATAAATTGCACATATTCACTAATAGTGATCATATCCTCCGGCAGCATACAGACAGTAAAAACGATAACGGCTAATGGAATGATTGCGGGCCGCATGTCTTTTATTTTGAAGCTTTTGCAATAAGTTTTTACTAGGCAGTAAAATAGAAGGCTTATAGCTATAAGTGTCCCAATACACCATGTAAAAAGAAAAATCGGATCAAGCCTTTGGAGAAAACCCCCAATACGAATAACCCTGGACAACTCATACATCCTTGAGACAATTTCTTGAGAAGTTGCATAATTAAAAGCCATCATAGTTGCAAAAAGTGCTATGGAGACAATAAGCCCCGAAATGGTTAAAGCTGTATAGCCAGCCTTTTTTATATGGGATACCCCTTGCATAGATGTTGCTATTATACCTAGTGAAATAACTTCACCATAAAAAGAGCTTCTGCTGGCACCCGCAAGCAAGGTTTTGCCAAGCCCGTTTCCCAAAAACGGGAAGAGATTGTGATAATCATAGTTATTGAAGGCAAGAATAATAACAATTAAAAAACCGGCCAGAACATAAAGGCCAATAAGCCTTGCAGTCCTAGCAATACTCTCCAAACCCAGGAAACAAGAGATACAAACCATCATGAGGAACATACCGATGACAAAACTTGGTGGAGTCAAAGGGAGTGCATAGATCTTTAATACTTCTGCAAACTCACGCAGAAGCAAAGATGTATTTACCAGAAAGTATAACAAAAGAACCATTGAAGCGATAAAACCCACAATATGTCCAAGCGTCAGTTCAAAAGCGTCAATTAAATCCTTTCCAGGAAAGCGTTTAAGCAGTTTGTAAATAAAAGTAAAGCCCAGAATAGCTGTCGCAGTCGAGATCAATGTCATATACCACGATGCTGTACCAATAATTTTAGAAACATAGGTAGGGCTTGTAAAGTATACCTTTACACTAATTGTTATTGCAATCAATGCAATAGCCTCCTGAACCCCTATTTTACCCTCCCTCATTAAGTGTTTCCTCCTTTTTTCTTTTTTTCCTAATTTCTTGAGCTATTATCTTGCCTTTTTCCTGTTGGGTACATTTAAGTAATCGGGTCTTTCGTTTTGCTTCCGGATTGGATGCCTTATTATGAGGTCCGGGTTTGATCTGGACTTTGGAGCAACAGGTGAAAAGTAGGGTACCCCAAAAGATTTCATACTGCATAATATGCATGACAATAAAAACAACCCTAGGGAAATGCCGTAAAAGCCCAGGATTGATGCAAAAAAAATAAATAAGAAACGAATTATTCTTAAGCCTATGCCAAAAGAATAATTTGGTATTGCAAAACTCCCAAGCCCGGTTACTGCAACGATTATGATCAAAATAGGACTCACAAGCCCTGCTGCTACAGCAGCTTGTCCCAGTATCAATGCACCTATAATGCCAAGGGTTTGGCCGATAACTCCCGGAATACGGATTCCGCCCTCTCTTATAAGCTCAAAGGAAATTTCAAGAAGCAATATCTCCGCTACAGTTGGAAAGGGCACTTCTTCCTTTGATTTTGCTATGGATGCAAGAAGCTCAGTGGGTACCATTTCCTGGTGGAAAAGTGTAAGGGCTACATACATTGCCGGTAAAAAGGTTGCAACTAGTAAACCGAATATACGTATAAACCTTAAAAATGTACCGTATTGCCAGCGTAGCATTGAGTCTTCCGAGGTTTGTAACATATGGAAGAATGTAATAGGTACAACTAGGGCAAAGGGCACACCTTCAGAAATGATGGCAACTTTTCCTTCAGTTATAAAAGATGCTACCCTGTCAGGTCTTTCAGTAGTTAATCCCTGAGGAAGAATCATAAAGGGATTTTCCTCAATAAACTGCTCAACCATGCCGTCCCCCATTACAAAGGCCGCATCTATGTCGTTTATTCTCCTCTTGACCTCCTTGACTACCTCCTGGTTTACAATACCGTTCAAATACATAATACCCACGTGTGCCTGGTTTGTATTTCCAACCTTAATCATTTCGGTGATAAGGTTTTTGTTCTTTATGATTTTTCTCACAAGGCTAAGGTTTGTGCGGAGATTCTCAGTAAATGCTTCCTGAGAACCCATGACCACGTTTTCAGTAATGGGTTTTCCGACACTGCGTTTCTCATAACCTCTTGTGCTCATCACAAGGCATTTTTGGGAATTTTCCACAAATAATGCGGTATTACCGCTTAGGATATTGTAGTTTATGGTTTTCCAGTCATTGGCTGAAGCAATTTCATGTGCGGATATAACATTTTGCTCAATATAGTCCAAGATATCTGAGTTGGTATCATTTTCTAAATACCCATGGAAATTATGTGAATCCATAAGGGGACGAATTAAAAAATTGCTGATGTAGTTTTTATCCACCATGCCGTCAATATACACAATAAATGCACTAAACTTTTGGGCAGCCTTAAACTGCCTGATCATGATATCAGTATTGTAAGGTATACCAAACTCCTGTTTGATAAATTCCATGTTCGAGTTTAAATCAAATGAAACTTTTCCTTCCTCAGTCTGTACAAAGGAAGTGCTCTCTTCATTTTTCTGCTTGTTCCATTCATCAATGCTTAGAGGTGTTTTTGTAGACTTCTGATGCTTTTTTGTATCTTCCTTGGTTTTTATATCCTCATAAGCCTGACTGTCTGTTTTGATGTCTGCAGCTTCCGGTATATTGGTGCGTTCAACACCCTCATATTTGCCCTCTAGCAGTTCAAAGTCCCTTTTATCATTAGGTTTGTATGTAAGAAAACCCATCATGGTATTAAAAATTCCAGTCAAAGCCTCACCCTCTTTCAGAAAATATTACAAATATTGCATAGATAGCGAACTGTATATTAACAAGTTTTATAGTTTGTTATCCATATATGCGGAATGGTATCTATAGATTTTTGACAATGAATATGAAAATTAAACATAGGGGGGAACAAAATCATTGAGATATTCGTCAATAATAAGTATAATAACCATATACATACTATAAAAGGAGGGGAATGTTGTGGAGCTTGAGCCAATAAAGAAGTACAAACAACCCCGATATCCTCAAAAATATGCTATATTGGAGGATCCAGATCTTTTAAAGAATATACCCAACAGGTGGAGAACAAATGTTTATGTATGTATTGCAGCCTCAACACTTCTTGCAATCGGTCTTTCAGGCTGCGGAAAGCTGGCAGCGGAAGAAGCCGGTTCTGTTACTGACACTATATATGCGTCACCAACCAGCAGCCCATCTCCGGTGACCACAGTTTCTAAGGAAGCCAAAGCACATGATCAAGTTGCTGCTCCACCTATTTTCAAGTATGGTGACGGCATTGGGAGCTTTGGATGTGTTTCTGTAGCACCGCCTGTGTTTTTATCGGAGGAAGAGGCTTATAAGGTTGTAATTGATGAGGCTGAGAAATATGGAATTAAATTTTCAAGAAATGATTTAGTCATAAAGGATATGGAAATACCAAGCACAAAGGCTTATCCGGTTTTTGACAATGCCAATAGCAAGAAGGTCAATTCAATAAGCGGAGATCTTACTGTTGACGGATATGACAATGACAGAAAAATAGGCTTTGAATTTGTATCCAAGGAAGATTATACAGCTTGGAAGGCTGATCAGGGCTATGCGAGCACTGTTGAGCAATACCTTACATATGATGCTGCAAAGGTATTGAGAGAGGGACTGGTAAAAGAGAAATCGGATGTTTCAATTGGAGTGTTTTATGATCCCATGGAACCTACCTCGGAAAAGTTAAAGGGGGATATAAACTTAAATGATTTCTCTGAGGAAAAGTTAAGAATAGAGGCAACTGATAAGCTTAGGGAACAAGTTAAGGATTTTTTTAGCTGGCTTAAAGCACAGGGGATTATATAAATAGTGGAAGTTGTTTTTTGATCATGGATAAGCCAGGCAATTAGCGGAGGGAGCATAGATGCATATTACACTTCATCTCACTAATAATTGTAACATGGCGTGCAAGTATTGCTATGTTAACGGTAATAAAATAAGTACTATGAGAATGGAAACAGCTCATAAGGCGGTAGATCTTGCAGCTGAAATCGGAGGAGAGTCCATCGGAATAATTTTTTTCGGGGGAGAGCCCCTTCTAAAAAAAGATTTGATCTACGAGACTATAGATTATTGCAGATGGAAACAGAAGGACCAAAATTACAGGTTTCACTACAAGATAACAACCAATGGACTCTTACTTGATGAAGAATTTATCAGATATTCATTAAAAGAAAACCTTTTTATAGCCTTAAGTTTCGACGGGATTCAAAAAGCACATGATGCAATGAGGGTTGACAAGTCAGGGGAAGGTACATATACGAGGCTTATAGATAAGCTTAGAATGATTATAAATGAGAGGCCTTATGCACCGGTAATGCTGGTGGTAAGTCCCGGCACAGTGAAGTATTATTATGAATCTGTTGTCTTTCTTTATGAAAAAGGCTTTAAGTATATAATATGCTCCTTGGACTATTCAGGGGCATGGACCAAAGAGCACACGGATGTTTTGAAAAAGGAGTATAAGAAGCTTTCAGAGTTTTATTATGATAGAACAATTAAGGAGGAAAAATTTTATTTTAGTCCCTTTGAGGTCAAGATAAGCTCCCATATTAATTGTGACAGTTATGGCACTGAAAGGTGTGAGCTGGGTAAAAAACAGATTTCGGTAGCACCTGATGGCAGCCTTTATCCATGTGTTCAGTTTGTGGGAAACTCATTTTACAACATTGGAAGTGTATGGACAGGCATTGACGAATATAAAAGGCAGGAGCTTTTTTATAGAAACGAAGAGGAAAAGGAGGGTTGCAAAGACTGTGCCGTTAGAAAGCGGTGCAATCACCATTGCGGATGTCTTAACTTCCAGACAACAGGAAGCATTGACATGGTATCGCCTGTACTGTGTGCACATGAAAGGATTGTAATGCCTGTTGCAGACAGACTGGCTGAAAGGTTATATAAAAAAAGAAGCGAAATGTTCATACAAAAGCATTATAACGATATGTTCCCACTCATATCACTGATCGAAGATAAAACATGATCGACGTTTTTTCATATTTTTCTTTATTTTTTTATGGGATTATTATAAAATATGTATATTAAATGTGATTCTAATCACATTTAATATACATATCAATTTCCTAGTATAAATCCATAAGGATGGTCAGTACGGTAGGTATTGAAATTTAGAAAAGTGAGGATGGTAGAACATGGATCTTGGGACATTAGGGTCTCTCTTATTGACCCTGTTACCGATTGTGGTAATTTTGGGTATGCTTATTATCTGGAAAAAACCAGCAGATATAAGCGGTATTGTAGGTTGGTTGGTAATCTCGATAGTAGCAGTTCTCTTTTTTAAGACTTCATTCGAAGTCATAGGTCGTTCAACTATAGCTGGTATTATTAAGTCCTTTCCGGTATCACTCATAGTAGCAACTTCTCTTCTTCAAATGGCTTTTATGGAAAAAACCGGTGCATTAAAAAGAGTTATCATTTTTATCAAGACCATAGCTAGTGATAACAAGGCTGTACAGATAATGATGATAAGTATCGGGTTTGGTACACTTATGGTTGCAGTTGGAGCAACTCCTGTATCCATACTACCTCCCATTCTTATAGCCATGGGATACAGCACTTATGTTGCAATCGCACTTCCGGCTATTGGATATGATTCATTATGTACATATGCACTTTTAGGTGCCCCTGTAGTTGTTTTCTATGACATAGCTAACGGATTTATAAAGCAAAATCAATTGGGGCCGGAACTGACACTGGCACAGATAGGAAGCATATTCTTCATGTTCCTGCCGGTGGTTTCCACCATGATAGGATTTTGTATGTTGTGGATAGTTGGAAAGTGGAATGCTATTAAGCAAGGATGGCTTCCATGTATAATTACCGGGATTGTCATTGGTGTAGTATCTTTCTTTACAAATCGATTTGAAAATTTGGTTACCCTTACAGGTGTACTGTCAGGTTTGGCGGTAATTGCTGCAATGGTAATTTATCTCATAGTTACAGGCAAAAAGGTTATAGATAAAAGCAAGCTTTCCAAGGAAGAATTGGATTATGAGAAGAAATATCCTCTATGGAAAGCACTTACACCCTGGTTCTTACTTATAATTGTTATACTGGCATTAAACATGCCAAAGAGCATGTTTGACTTTTTATACAAAGAAATGACTTTACCCATTAAAGGGTTATCAGCAAACTTCAAGGAAGAAATTAAGACAAGGGTGCTGTGGAATGCTTATACGTGGATTCTTGTAAGCACAATACTTTCAATGATATTTATTCGCCCGACAGGCAAGCAGATAAAGGAAACGCTTTCAGTATGGAAAAAAAGGGCACCCAGACCGGTGTTTTCTGCGGCAATATTTTTTGCCATAGGTGAAATTATGAACATGTCGGGGTTTAGCATTGCAGACCAGAAGCAGGCAGTAAACAGTATGGTCCAGGTTCTTGCAAGCTTTTCATCCGACTTATTTAAAGGTGCATATGGAGCTGTAGTAGGATTTATAGGCCTCTTCGGCGGTTTTATAACCGGAAGTGAAGCCTCCACAATAGCAATGTTTGCCAAATATTCAATGGCTACTGCACAGAATCTGGGCCATGGAATAACAGGTCTTGTAATAATAACAGCGGCACTGGCATTTGGCGGCGGTCTTGCCAGCGTAATTTCGCCGGCGAAGCTGCAAAATGCTGCGGCATCAATAGACAAATTAGGCGAAGAGAACAAAGTTATTAAAGTAGCATTTGTATTTTCACTGATACTTACAGCAGTTACTTCTATATTTGCAGTTATTTTGTTAAACACTGTGAAGTCGTTAATATAAAGATTTAAAGGGGATAGGTATATGATTTGGAATAAAAATGCTGAGGTTTCAACCAGAAAAGACATGGAGGAGTTGCAGCTTCAAAGTTTAAAAACCGTTGTAAAAAGAGCTTATGAAAATGTGCCTTTATACAGAAACAGGTTTGATCAGATAGGCTTAAAGCCTGAACACATTGTAACCCTTAAGGATATTGAAAAGATACCTTTTACAACCAAGCTTGATCTAAGGGATAATTATCCATATAAGCTGTTTGCAGTTCCCATGAAGGAAATAGTAAGAATCCATGCCTCCTCTGGAACTACCGGCAAGCCTATTGTTGTAGGGTATACCAGAAGGGATATGGAAGCTTGGAATGAATGTGTGGCAAGGCTTATTGTAGCTGCAGGAGGAAACGATGAGGATATAGCCCAGGTAGTGTTCGGCTATGGTCTTTTTACAGGCGGTTTTGGACTCCATTACGGTCTCGAAAAGGTTGGAATATCCGTTGTGCCGGCTTCCAGCGGAAACTCTGAAAGACAGCTGATGCTGCTTCAGGACTTTGGAGCCACCATTATAGTAGGTACACCTTCATATGTGCTTCATCTATCGGAAATTGCAGAGGAGATGGGTGTTACAAAAGGCAAGCATAAGTTAAGGCTAGGTCTGTTTGGCGGAGAAGGCCACACTCCTGAAATGAGGGCACAAATAGAAAAACGCTGGGGAATACTTGCAACTGAGAATTACGGCTTAAGTGAAATTGTAGGCCCTGGAGTATCCGGCGAATGTATTCACCAGTGCGGCATGCATATAAATGAAGATCATTTCTATCCTGAAATAATTAACCCTGAAACAGGAGAAACACTTGCGTATGGGGAAAGGGGAGAACTAGTTCTTACAACCCTTACAAAAGAAGGTATTCCAATGCTTCGATACAGGACAAAGGATATTACCGTATTAAATCCCGAAACCTGCAAATGCGGAAGGACAACAGTAAGGATGAACAAAGTCTTAGGTAGAACAGACGACATGCTTATAATTAGAGGAGTTAATGTTTTTCCTTCACAGATTGAAAGCGTTCTCGTTGGTATGGAACATATAGGACCCCATTACCAGATAATTGTTACTAAAAAAGGTTATATGGATGCTATAGAAGTATTAGTTGAACTTATTGACGGAAGCGTCTTAGAAAAGTTCAGCGAGCTTGAAAAGCTTGAAAACCAAATAAGGCATAAGATCAAGACAACTCTGCAGGTTGATGCCAAAATCAGACTTGTGGAACCGAAGACAATCGAGAGGTCAATGGGCAAAGCAAAGAGGGTTATTGATTTAAGGAACAATTAATGTTATAAATATATTAATGATTATGTAAAACAAATTACTTTCAATATCAATGTATTCTTAAGAAAATAATATTATCTTTATAAACGATTTTAATCAGATGGGGGATTTTAATGAAAAAACTAATGCTTGGTAACGAGGCAGTAGCAAGGGGAGCATACGAGGCTGGAGTAACAGTCGCTGCGGCTTATCCCGGAACGCCCAGTACAGAAATTACTGAAAATATTGCAAAATATGATGAGATTTATGCCGAGTGGTCGCCGAATGAAAAGGTTTCATTAGAGGTTGCCATAGGTGCATCGGTTGCAGGTGCACGTGCTATTTGTTCAATGAAGCATGTCGGACTTAATGTTGCAGCAGATCCATTGTTTACAGCATCCTACACAGGTGTAAACGGTGGGCTTGTGATTATGGTAGCGGATGATCCGGGTATGCACAGCTCACAGAATGAGCAGGATAGTAGATTTTATGCCAGGTCATCAAAGGTTCCTATGCTTGAACCGTCAGACAGTCAGGAATGCAAGGATTTTGTGAAGGAAGCCTTTCAAATCAGCGAAAAGTACGACTGCCCCGTTATAGTGAGGCTTTCAACAAGGATTGCTCATTCACAAAGTATTGTTGAACTTTCAGAAAAAGTTGACTATAAGTTAAAGGATTATGTTAAAAATCCTGCCAAGTATGTAATGATGCCTGCCATGGCTAGAAAAAGGCATGTTGAGGTAGAAAAGAGGATGAAGCTTTTAAGGGAAGACTCAAACACGTCTTTCTTAAATAAAATAGAATGGGGCAGCAAGGATGTTGGAATTATAACCAGCGGTGTTGCATACCAATATGCAAGGGAAGCTTTCGGGAATGTATCCTACCTCAAGCTGGGGATGGTTTATCCTCTTCCTGAAAAACTTATCAGTGAGTTTGCCAAGGAAGTCAAGACCCTCTATGTTATTGAAGAATTGGAGCCTTTTATTGAGGATCATATTTTAAAAATGGGCATTAAGGTAATAGGCAAGGAACGCCTGCCTGTTATTGGAGAATTAAGTGCACAAATAATAAAGGAAAAAATCCTTGATATTAAAAATGATCAAGGTGCAAAAATAGAAGAAAATGTTCCTGTCAGACCTCCTGTAATGTGTCCGGGATGTCCCCACAGAGGAATGTACTACATCCTTAAAAAACAAAAACTTACAGTTAGCGGTGATATAGGGTGTTATACATTAGGGGCACTTCCTCCGACAGAAACAATGGATATGTGTGTGTGTATGGGTTCTAGTGTAAGCGGTGCCCATGGATTTGAAAAGGCAAGGGGTAAGGAGTTCGGCAAAAAGACTGTTGCAGTTATAGGTGATTCCACATTTATGCATTCAGGTATTACAGGACTTATCGATATTGTTTACAATAAAGGAAATTCCACAGTCATAATATTGGATAACTCCATAACTGGTATGACCGGACACCAGCACAATCCTACAACAGGTTTTACAATTAAGAACGAGCCTACAAGACAGGTCGACCTTGTAAAACTGGCAAATGCAGTAGGAATTGACAGAGTAAGGGTAGTTGATCCCTTCAACATAAAAGAGGTTGACAAAGTGGTAAAGGAAGAAACATCCGCAGATGAGCCATCGGTAATAATTGCTCAAAGACCGTGTGCTCTGTTAAAGGGTGTCAAATATGACGGACCTAAGAAGATAAACATGGAAAAGTGCAAAAAGTGTAAGCTGTGCTTTACTATAGGCTGTCCTGCCTTGGTTAATGTTGGGGACCATATTGAAATAAACGATGCATTATGCATAGGCTGTGAGTTATGTACTAAACTGTGCAACTTCGGTGCAATAGAAAAGGCTGGTGAAAACAATGGATAAACTTAATATAATGATAGTTGGAGTTGGCGGACAGGGAACATTACTTGCCAGCAGGATTTTAGGAAATGTTGCGATGAAGTTGTCCTTTGATGTAAAGGTTTCTGAGGTTCATGGAATGGCTCAGAGGGGTGGAAGCGTTGTAACTTATGTGAAGTTTGCAAAAAAAGTTTATTCTCCTATTATCGAAAAGGGGGAAGCTGATATAATACTTGCCTTTGAGAAGTTGGAAGCATTAAGATATGTTGAATATCTTAAAAACGGAGGAAGCTATATAGTAAATACACAAAGGATTGATCCAATACCTGTAATATTAGGAAAGGAAAAATATCCTGACAGTATTGTCGAAAAAATAAATGGGGTTGTAAATAAGACTATAGCCGTGGATGCTTTACCTATGGCCAGAGAATGTGGAAATATCAAGGCTGTAAATGTTGTTCTGTTAGGTCTGTTAGCAAAGGCAACAGGTATTGACAAGGAAATATGGCTAGAGTCCATTCGAGAGACAGTGCCGCCTAAACTTCAGGAAATAAATTTCAAAGCATTTGAAGCTGGATATGCTCTTGCAGTATAATTAATAAGAATAAGATTAATCAACTTTCATATGTATAAAACTGATTGGTCCATATTGACAGTCATATATTTCTAATCTTTTGAGGAGGTTTGAGGATGCAATACTGGAATTCCACCTATGAGTGTATGCCAAGAGAAGAGTTAAGGAAGGTTCAGAGTGAGAGACTTGTTGATATAATAAAAAAGATATATCACAACGTACCCTTTTACAGATCAAAGATGCAGAAACAGGGCATAGAGCCTGGAGATATCAAATCTGTAGACGACCTAAAAAAGCTGCCGTTTACTTATAAACAGGATTTGAGAGACAATTACCCTTACGGCTTATTTGCAGTACCGATGAGTGAGATTGTAAGAATACATGCCTCTTCAGGTACTACCGGAAAGCAGACTGTTGTAGGGTATACCAGAAAGGACATAGATACCTGGGCTGAAGTAATGGCAAGGACTCTTACATCCGCAGGTGCCAACAGAGAATCCTTTATTCAGGTAGCTTACGGCTATGGTCTGTTTACAGGCGGACTTGGTGCACACTATGGTGCTGAGAGAGTAGGAGCATCCGTTATTCCTATATCAGGCGGAAATACTTCAAGGCAGCTCCAGATAATGAAGGATTTTGGAACAACGCATCTTGCTTGTACTCCATCATATGCCCTTTATCTTGCAGAGGCCCTTGAAGAAGCAGGCTTTAAAAAAGGTGATTTGAAGCTTCGGGCAGGGGTATTCGGTGCAGAGCCCTGGTCTGAAAATATGAGAAAAGAAATTGAAGACAGGCTTGGCATCTTAGCAATAGACATATACGGACTTAGCGAGATAATCGGACCTGGCGTGGCAAGCGAATGCCACTGCAAGGTAGGTATGCATATACAGGAGGACCATTTCATACCCGAAATAATTAACCCTGATACAGAAGAGGTTCTTCCTGCAGGGGAAAAGGGTGAACTAGTATTTACAACCATCACTAAAGAGGGTCTTCCTCTCATTAGATATAGAACAAGAGACCTTACAGTCCTCAATACTGATACCTGTGATTGCGGAAGGACTTTGACAAGAATGAATAAAGTTACAGGCAGAACAGACGACATGCTTATTATTAGAGGTGTAAACGTTTTCCCATCCCAGATTGAAAGCGTTCTGTTGGAGATTGGTGAAACAGCACCCCATTACCTGTTAATCGTTGACAGAATGGATAACCTGGACTTACTTGAGGTTCAGGTAGAAATGACTCCGGGACTGTTCTCCGATGAAGTCAAGAAGATTGAAGAGATTGAAGGAAAAATTAGAAAAGGTATTGAAAGCACTCTTGGAATCAATGCGAAAATAAGGCTTGTTGAACCAAAAACTATTGAAAGAAGCGAAGGTAAAGCAAAAAGGGTTATAGATAAGAGAAAAATGTAATCCGATTAAAATGCATAATAATTATCGCAAAACATATAGTATTTGATAGACAAAAATAAAAAATAGGAGGGTTTGGTATGCTGGTAAAACAAATATCTGTTTTTCTGGAAAACAAGTCGGGAAGGCTTGCAGAAGTAACTAAAACTCTTGGTAAAGAGGGAATAGACATAAGTGCATTGTCTATAGCCGATACAACGGATTTTGGGATATTGAGGCTTATAGTTAACCAGCCTGAAAAGGCAGAAGCAATTTTAAAGGAAAACGGTTTTACAGTCAGCAGTACAAGTGTTATAGCGATTGCTGTACAGGATAAACCCGGAGGATTGGCTTCTGCACTGGATGTATTGGAGAGCCAGTCTATTGGAATTGAGTATATGTATGCTTTCATTGGAAAGACAACAGATGAAGCTCTTGTCATTTTAAGGGTTGAAGACTCTGAAAAGGCTATTCAAACCTTGGAAAACAATAATATAAAGGTTATTTCTTCAAAGGATGTCTATGATCTGTAATTATACAGAAATATTGAATTTTTCACGAACACAATCAATGTTTATAATAAGGCTGCTGCATTTATGTACTTTGCAGCAGCCTTATTAGTATTTCAAGTTTTATTCATATCATATAGCAAGGATTGAAAGGATGATTAAATATGAAAAAGGAAGTACTTACAACAAAAAAGGCTCCTGAAGCAATTGGTCCATATTCACAGGCAATTAAGGTAGGGGATTTTATTTACACATCAGGTCAGATTCCCATTGAGCCTGTAACAGGTCAAATAGTGCCGGGTGGTATCGAGGCACAAACAAAACAGGTTCTCGAAAACATAAATGCAATTCTAACTAATGCTGGAAGCAGTTTTCAAAATGTTATTAAATCAACAGTCTTTGTAAAGAACATGAATGATTTCACTGCCATAAATAATATATACGGGCAGTATTTTAAAGAGCCCTATCCTGCAAGATCTCTGGTAGAAGTTGCAAGGCTTCCTAAAGATGTTCTTATTGAAATTGAGGTTATAGCCTTAGTGTAGATAAAAAGTTATAAATCTTTTAATAAAAGTAAATCAGTATAAGCAAAATAGTTAATTATTTGACAATTGAATGAATTGCTGATTTTGAGGGCGATTTGTTATAATTTTAATATATGATTTTTTGCTGATATTAAAATACTTCACAGATTCAATTATTTGTGGAGTATTTTAATGCCTAGGGAATTATGGTATATTCTATACCAAATTTCTCACAGCAACATATATAAATATAAAATTATAGGAGGTAAGTATGTATAAGTGGAGCAAGTTACACAAAAAAATTGCTTTTTTTCTTTTGATCACGTTTACCGTATCAATTACCGTTTTGCCTCGGACTGTTTCGGGTGCGGCAGACTTCAACTATGGTGAGGCCCTTCAGAAGGGGATAATGTTCTATGAGTTCCAGCGTTCGGGTAAGCTTCCAGACAATATGAGGACCAACTGGCGTGGAGACTCTGGAATGACCGACGGTGCAGATTCCGGGTTGGATTTGACAGGCGGATGGTATGATGCGGGAGACCACGTCAAATTTAATCTTCCGATGGCGTATACAGCTACCATGCTTGCATGGAGTGTTTACGAAAACCGCAGCAGCTATGAAAAGAGCGGACAACTTCCTTACATACTGGATAACATCAAATGGGCAACTGATTATTTGATAAAATGCCATCCAAGCCCCAACGTGTACTATTATCAGGTAGGTGACGGAGGGCCTGACCATAATTGGTGGGGACCGGCAGAGTGCATGCAGATGAAGAGACCTTCCTATAAGGTAGATACTGCAAAGCCGGGATCGGCTGTTGCAGGGGAAGCAGCAGCAGCACTTGCGTCAGCGGCAGCCATATTTAAGGCTACAGATCCGGAATACTCGGCTTTGTGTCTAAAACACGCAAAGGAGCTTTTTACTTTTGCCGATGCAACAAAGAGTGATGCAGGATATACCGAAGCTGCAAATTTCTACAAGTCATGGAGTGGATTTTACGATGAGCTGACATGGGCTTCCATGTGGATATACCTTGCCACTAATGACGAAACATACCTTAAAAAGGCTGAAAGCTATGAGCCAAATTGGGCAAGGGAAAACCAAAGCACTACTATAAAGTACAAATGGGCACACTGCTGGGATGACAAGCTTATGGGTGCGTTATTGCTTCTTGCAAGGGCTACAAACAAGCCGCTCTATAAGGAGTGCTTTGAAAGGCATCTTGACTATTGGACAACCGGAGCCGGTTCAAACAGAATTGCTTATACCCCTAAAGGTTTGGCATGGCTTGATACATGGGGGTCATTAAGGTATGCAACAACCGAAGGTTTTTTAGGAAGTGTTTATGCTGAGTGGTCAGGAGCCAATGCTACAAAAGCTGCAACATATAAAAGCTTTGCAAAGAGCCAGATTGATTATGCGTTAGGAAGCACAGGAAGAAGCTTTGTAGTGGGATTTGGGGTCAACCCTCCGCAGCATCCTCACCACAGAACAGCACACGGCTCATGGTCCGATCAGGACACTGTTCCAGATTATCATAGGCATGTTTTGTACGGTGCACTTGTAGGAGGACCAAATGCATCTGATGGTTACACTGATGAAATAAAGGATTTTACATCCAACGAGGTTGCATGCGATTATAATGCAGGCTTTGTTGCCCTATTATCATATATGGTAGGCAAGTATGGCGGAACTCCAATACCAAACTTCAACGCAATAGAAAAGCCAACCAATGATGAATTCTTTGTTGAAACATCAATCAACGGTAAAGGCGATAACTACATAGAAATAAAGTCATTGACCAATAACAGGTCTGGATGGCCTGCTAAAGTGTCAGACAAATTATCCTACAGGTACTATATAGACATAACTGAAGCGGTTAATGCAGGGTTTAAGGCAGAGGACATGGTTGTTTCAACAAATTATAATGACGGAGGAAAGGCATCAAGCCTAAAGCCTTATGATGCAGCAAAGAATATATATTATGTTGAGGTTGACTTTACAGGAACCAAGATTTATCCTGGAGGACAGTCAAATTACAAAAAGGAGGTTCAGGTAAGGATTGCCGGACCAAAGGATACCAAGTTCTGGGATAATACAAACGATTTCTCCTTCCAAGGTGTTGCACCACAAGGAGAAACACCTAAATTGAATAAGTATATTACAGTTTATGACAACGGCGTGAAGGTTTTCGGTACCGAACCAAACGGTTCTGGAGTGCCAAGCCCAACGTCATCGGTTAAACCAACAGTGTCGCCAACAGTATCACCTACAAATACACCTGTTCCCTCCGGAACTCCTGTAGTATCAAGCAGACCCATTAGCGGATATGTAGACGGATCAGGTTTCAAGGTTGAACTTGAAGGAACACAATACTATTCAACATCCGATTCAAACGGATACTTTATTATTAATGACGTTACCCCTAATTCATCCGGATATACGGTTAAGATTTCCAAACCTGGATTTTTAGCCAGAAGGGTTACTACCAAAATTCCAATAAACTACTACAGTATTTCTATATCAAGTAAAAGCAACCCTATAGGCTTAGTAGAGGGAGACTTCAATGATGATGGAGCTATAAATATGGGAGATATAATACTATTGGCAAGATACTTTAATACTACGACTGGCCAAGCGGGTTATGATTCTAAGTTTGATCTTACTAAAGATGGTGCACTCAATATGGCTGATGTTATGAAGCTTGCCATACGTTTCGGAATGACATCAGAAGATTATGCACCTATTTATGTTCCTCTTCCTCAGGGATGATGCAGATATAGACAGCCACGTTTTTTAGACCTATGTAATAGTATATTACTAGGAATAGAATAATGTGGTTATGAAAATGGAAATATTGAGACTGGGCTCAACAGGGCCAAATGTGAAACTGATTCAAAGCCTTTTAAGACAGATTGGTTATAATATTGAAGCGGTTGACGGGGTTTTTGGAAATAATACAAGGCAAGCAGTGGCTAGCTTTCAAAGGAATAATGGGCTTACCTCGGATGGAATTGTCGGGCCTGCAACATGGGCTGTTTTTGATAGGTTGTTACTGGGCTATGACACTTATGTTGTTAGGCCCGGTGATTCTCTATACAATATTGCAAGGAGGTATTACACTACCTTAAACGCTATATTGACTGCCAATCCCGGAATAAATCCAAGTGCATTAAGGATTGGTCAGCAAATAATTGTGCCTTATGGTATTGATGTTGTTTTTACAGATATTGACTACACATATGAGATTCTTGAGAGACAGATAAGAGGGCTCAGGGTGAGGTATCCCTTTATAGAAATTGGTGTTGCCGGAAAAAGTGTTTTGGGTAAAAATTTATACTACATTAGACTTGGACGAGGTACAAAGCAGGTGTCCTACAATGCTTCACACCATGCAAATGAATGGATAACAACGCCTTTACTGATGAAGTTTGTTGAAAACTTCTCAAGGGCTTACTCTGTAGGTGGATTTTTAGGAGGATATAACGTTCCCGACATATGGAGGCAGACGAGTATCTATATTGTGCCAATGGTTAATCCTGATGGGGTTGATCTGGTAAATTACTGGCCTAATTATACCAACCCTGCTTATGTGGAGGCAGCAAGAATAAATACAACAGGACGACCCCTTCCAAGTGTATGGAAGGCAAATATTAGAGGTGTTGACATAAACCTCAATTACCCTGCAGAATGGGAAAAGGAGAAAGAGCTTGAGATTGAAGCAGGAATAACGGGACCGGCACCAAGAGATTATGGAGGGCCTGCACCATTATCAGAGCCCGAATCTAATGCCATGGTAAACTTTACTAGAAACCGGAATTTCAGGTTGGTTATAGCTTACCATACTCAAGGTGAGGTAATATATTACGGCTTCCAAAACCTTGAGCCGCCTGAAACACAAACTATTGCACAGCTATTTGCAAGAGTAAGCGGGTATGCAATATCAAATAATCCGGCAGAAGCATCATATGCAGGCTATAAGGATTGGTTTGTTCAGGATTTTAGACGACCGGGATTTACAATTGAGGTTGGACGGGGCGTTAATCCGATTCCCGTTACACAATTCCCGACAATTTATCGTCAGAATGAGGAAATACTTATATTGGGAGCATTGGTATAGCTAAATAAAAAGGCTGCGGCAAAACTATTAAAGTTGTTTGCTGCGGCCTTTTTTATAGATACCAAAACCCAAAAGCCATTGTTCATGTGTGAAAATATGGAGTATTCTATACCCCTCTAATATAATTATATCATGTATTGTTTTTTAAAAATAGACTTATATTAAGCATTGATTCTGTGTATCATAGATTGTATGTATTATAGGAACAGGAGGAATATGATGATTACTGACAAAAAGACTTGGGATTATGAAAAGGCCTACCTGGACAGAGTTATCGACGAAATAAGGAAACAATTTGATAATGGGATTAATGCTGCAAGCAGCTACAAAAAAGAAGCCATCGAGCTGCAGAAGAGTATGTGGGAAGATGTTAGATGTGCACCTACCGGTTTATCTGATCTGGAGGGTGCTGCTCAGATGTGGCAATATCAGGTGGAGTTGTCTAATCAAGCACGAAAATACAAGTTTTCAAATGAGAAGGTAAACCGTCTTGAAAAGATGTATCAAGGCCCATACTTTGGAAGAATAGACTATATTGAAGATGGCGAAGAAAAAGTAGAACAAATTTACATTGGTATATACACATTAAGCACAAACAATAACATGGACATTCTTGTTTATGACTGGAGAGCACCAATTTCCAGCATGCTCTATGATTATGAAATTGGTTTATGCAGCTATGAGTGTCCAGCAGGTTCTATAAACGGGGAAATGATGCTTAAAAGACAATACAAAATCCAAAATTCCAACATAGTTTATATGTTTGACAGCAGTCTAAGTATTAACGATGAAATGCTGAAAGAAATTTTAGGAAAAAGCACGGATAATAGAATGAAAACTATCGTGACCAGTATACAAAGAGAACAAAATTCTGTTATAAGGAATAGTCAAAACAGAATACTTATAGTAGAAGGTCCTGCCGGCAGTGGTAAGACATCTATTGCACTTCACAGAGCTGCATATCTTTTGTATAAATACCGGGAGAGTATAAAATCGGAAAATATTCTTGTTTTTTCTCCGAACCATGTCTTTGAGGATTATATTTCCAATGTTTTACCTGAATTAGGTGAAGAGAATATAAGAAGAAGCACATTTATGGACTTTTTTGCAAATATGTTTGAGTCCAAGTTTCGAATTGAATCTATGAATCAACAAATGGAATATATACTGTCAGGCAATCATGATAAAACAAGATTACGTTGCATTAGATTCAAAGCCTCATTAAAGTTTCTAAACATATTGAAAAAATATATACAACATGTTGAAAGCGGTTTGTATACTGAATTTAAAGATTTAATTTACAATGGTACCCTTATTATTTCTGCTGAAGAGATATTTAGCACCTTTAAAAATGATTATAGTCTTTTTTCCTATGCACAGCGGCTGGAAAAACTTCGTCAAAGGCTTTTTTATCTTCTGGAGCAATACGAGGAAAAGAGGGTCAGGGAATTATTGGAGAAAGAAATGTTGGAAGACAATACAATTAGTGAAGAAAAGAAAAAAGTGGCAAAACAAAAAGCAAGGGAGGAATTTGAAGCAGTTAAAAATGAAATAATTAAAATGACATCTTTTGATATTTACATGCTATACACTGAATTATTCAGGAATATGGAGTCATTTGCCGAGCCTTCTGATAAACAGGAAAGTGAGGAACTCAGTAGTCTGGCTAATTATACCATTCGACAATTAGGGCGGGATATCATCCATTATGAGGATCTGGCACCAATTATATTGCTAAAAACGGTACTTGATACCGTAGATAATACAAAATCCTTAAAGCATGTAATTATTGACGAGGCTCAAGATTATACAGCCCTTCATTATGAGATTATAAAGAAAGCTTTTGATCATTCCAACATTACTATTTTAGGCGACTTGAACCAGTCTGTTAATGGGTACATGAATATTGGAAGTTTTGAAACTATCTCAGATACATTCAATATGAAGGATACTAAAAGTATTAAATTAACAAAAAGCTATCGTTCAAGCAAAGAGATAGCGGATTTTTGCAAGGAAATCCTTATGTCACAAAGCAACTTGGAACAGCTAAATCGACATGGAAGTAAACCAAAAATCATAAAAGCTGATAAAAGTAATATATTTAAAAGAATATCTGATGATGTTACTGAACTAAAGGACAAGGGCTGTAAGCTCATAGCAGTTATATGCAAGACAGCAGGCCAATGCGAAATGTTATATAAATCAATAAAATCATATGTGGGTATAAGTCTTATTTCCAATCAAAATGAGGTTTATCGCGGGGGTGTAGTGATAATCCCGTCCTACCTGGCTAAAGGCCTTGAATTTGATGCTGTTTTAGTTAATTCAATTGAGGATACGGTTTATTCTCAAGAAGAGGATAGAAGGCTTCTATATACTGTATGTACAAGAGCTTTACACGAGCTGTATTTATACTACTCTGACACAATGTCTCATTTTATAAAAAACATAGGGGAGGAATATTACAATATAATTTCTTAAACATAACATACACATCAAAAAAAGCACATCGAAATGTGCTTTAATAATATCTGTGCTATCTACTAAAAAAAAGAGGTATAAGGAAATATCATATTACCTAATTTCCTTTAATTTATCTTAAAGAGCTATAAACAGAAGCTTTTAATGGCGGCCTGGCAATCATAGTATCAAACTTTAGACCCACGGCTTTGCGTCATCTTCTTTCAAAGACTTTGCCCTGTTTCATAAGGTTCTACTTATATCTCCTTATACCTGTTAGTAGGGGAATTATTTAACCTCAATATTATTATATCACATCCCAATGTAAAAAGTAAGTACTTTATATAAAATAAAGCATAGTTTTTATGTTAATTATGATTAACCCAAAATTACTTGTTCTTTTTGTTGAAGTCTTTTATATCCAGATTCTTGTCAATCACATCCCGCTCCTTCAATGTCTTCACAAGATTGTCAAGGCTGATTCCGAATCTTGAGGCAATATCCCTGGCATAGCTGTTGCCGAGAGGAGGACCTGGAATTATTTTATATGTCCGTATGGCGATTTCGTTATTGTTCTTTATGGCATCCTCTACATTGTATACACCGGATACTAAGCTTATAACCCTGCTGTCTCCGAGCTTGTTTTTATTAAAAAAGTCAAGATCCAAGGCAAGGTCGTGCAAGTGGGTTGCAAATACTGCCCGCACACCTAGAAGCTTTAATGCACATACGATATCCTTTGCAATGTATAAGCTTTCGCCTGCACTGGTGCTTGATAGAGATTCGTTTAACAAAACAAGACTATAACGAGTCGCCTTTTTAAATATTTCCTCTAATCGTTTGGATTCTTCGCCAAGCCTTCCCAAGTTTGAATCGGGTTTTTCCTCTGTTGGGAAATGGGTGTAGATCATGTCAACCGGACTAATTTTAGCCTTGGCAGCAGGAACATAGAGGCCTATCTGTGCCATGATTTGTGTAAGACCGATAGCCTGTGTGTATGTGGTTTTTCCACCCCTGTTGGGT
The DNA here is from genome assembly GCF_036567765.1 of Pseudobacteroides sp. Taxonomy (NCBI): domain Bacteria; kingdom Bacillati; phylum Bacillota; class Clostridia; order Eubacteriales; family Oscillospiraceae; genus Pseudobacteroides; species Pseudobacteroides sp. The sequence goes on along the minus strand of NZ_DATCTU010000004.1, from coordinate 156,635 downwards.
CCTGTAAGAATGAAAATACGCCCGCTGTTATCAAAGTTTACGTCATTTGTGACTATCATGCTGGTCAGAAATACTGAGGGCTGCTTATAATGCATGAACAAGGCCAGATTTATATTGTATATTCCTTCTACATTGAAAACACGCTGTTCCTTTGAAACAATTTCCGGCTTGCACATGTGAAGCCCAAGGGCCTGTATCCTTCCTATAAATCTTGCAGATCCTATAAAAAATTTCAGTTCAGGTTCCAATTTTGCCAGAAAACCGGAATTGATTTTTGTAAAGTAAGCAATTTCAGAAGATATGGGCTTAATAATGTTTTCGAGAATAGGCTTAAGGTCATTAAAGAGAGTTTGCGTAAGTGCCATGCTGTTTATTGTGTCCTTACCCTTAAAGTATGAATTTTTATGGGAGAGGAGCTTTAATGCTGAGGCAGAACTATTGTTGGGATCCCAATGAACCGTAGCATCATCAAGGCTGTGAAGTTCAGAAATACCTACAAAATCATCCTTATGCTTTTTCTTATTAAATATTTTTTCTAAAAAGGGTTCTCCTTTAAACTTTTGCTTGTTAATTGAAAGCAGAGTTGCTTCAACAGGTCTTAGCTGAGCATCAAGGTTTATGCCGACAGTTACGCTTGAAAGGCCTTCGAAGTTGGTACGAAGTTTTGGAAGCCTTTCAGAAAGCGATCTGAATATGGTTGAGTCCATAGTGTTTTTAAGTTTGTTCTGAAGCCTTGTAAGACCTCTTGATTTATTTTTCTTTTTGCTGTTTGCCAATAGTGAGTATAATTGTTGTACACACTTCACATAGAGATCCAACTCTCCCAAACGTTTAACTGCTTTTAGAAGTTGAGACTCCTCAATACCCTTGTTGATCGTTATATCGGTAAGTTCTGCCAGCATTGGCAGCATACCTTCAAGGCCGTTAACGAGATCAGGGTTGTTGACAAAATCTTCTATTATTTCAAGTCGGTAATTTATTATTTCAGAGTCGTCTGTAAACATAGACATAAGGGCTGGAGCATTTAATTTGGATCTGTTGTTAAAATTTAGGGCTTTTGCCAACTCTTCCAAAGCAATATCTTCAATCATGCCATAATTATCAGGCAAGTAATGGTTTTGGATTTTATCCTCATCCGGCCAAATAAGGCTAATTTGTTCCTGTATAGATTGTATATCCATTCATATAGCTCCCTTGTTAAAAAATAAAACTCAATGCAAGGCCTAGCAGCACTTTTATACGGTTAAATATAGCTTTTAATTATTCATTCTATCTATGTGTATTAAGCTGTATATTGATTGAAATTACTGAAGCGATTGTTTGTGAAAAAATACCTTTAACATACCAATTTTACTCCAAAATACACATGGAGTCAACAATTTACCCTAATATGTCTTTACTTTGAAATGTAAATCTAAAAAAAATTTGAAATATTAATACAAGATGCCTATAATATATATAAAGATAACGACCTTATATGAAAAGTGTTATTAAAAGACAAATAAAAAAGAGGAATATAATATGGGGTATAAAAGTTTTGATGAGATTAATGAAAAAATTAGAGCAGGGAAAGCAGTAGTAGTAACAGCAGACGAAATTATTGACATTGTAGAGGAGAAAGGGCTTAAGCAAGCCGCAAAAGAAATTGATGTGGTTACGACAGCTACATTTGGGCCTATGTGCTCAAGTGGTATGTTCATCAACTTCGGACACTCGGATCCGCCTATTAGAATGGGGAAGGTGTGGCTCAACGATGTACCTGCCTATGCAGGGATTGCAGCAGTAGATGCATACATAGGTGCTACGGAATTATCCGAAACAAAAGGAATGGAGTATGGGGGAGCCCATGTCATTGAGGACTTGATTTCAGGAAAGGATATAAAGCTCTATGCTGAAAGCTACGGTACAGACTGTTATCCCCTGAAGGAAATAACCACATATATTAATAAAAACAATATCAACCAGGCGTTTATGTTCAATCCGCGTAACGCTTACCAGAACTATAATGCAGCTACAAATTCTTCAGAAAAAATATTGTACACATACATGGGGACTTTACTTCCGCAAATGGGTAATATTACATACAGCACTTCGGGGCAGTTAAGCCCGCTTTTGAATGATCCCAACTACAGGACAATAGGTATCGGTACCAGGGTGTTTATAGGGGGAGCACAAGGGTATGTAGCGTGGGAAGGCACTCAGCACAACCCTGAGCAAAACAGGGGAGAAAATGGTGTTCCCGTAGGATCATCAGGAACACTGGCACTAATAGGGGATATCAAGAAAATGGACAGAAGGTTTATCCGGGCTGCCGTTTATGAGAAATACGGTATCAGCATGTTTGTCGGAATAGGGATACCGATTCCTGTTCTAGATGAAGAAATTTTAAAATATACTACTGTACGGGATAGTGAAATATTTACAAACATATATGACTACAGCGTGCAGAAAAGATCAAGGCCTGTTATAAAGAAAGTAAGCTATGCGGAGCTTAGGAGCGGAAGCGTAGAAATCAACGGAAAAATTATTTCTACAGCACCTATGTCCAGTCTCAAAAAGGCACGTGAAATCGCCGAGCTTCTAAAGCAGCAGATCAGGACAGGTGAGTTTTTGCTTACACAGCCTGTTTCAAATATTCCAAGGGAAAACAGGATGAGTTCTTTAGATGTCAGGGGGGAGTCAAATGAAAAAGATTAAGGTATCGTTAATATACCCTGCAGGAGATGTAAGTAAACCGATAACATACCACCTGGTGAGGGATTTTAATCTGGTAATAAATATACTGCATGCGGATATAAGTTTAAATAAAATGGGTAAGCTGGTGCTGGATATAGAAGGTGAAGAACAGGATATTGAAAATGGACTGAAATTTGTAGAAGAGCAAGGTATAAAGTACAAGCTCTTTACCAAAACAATAATATGGCAGGAAGATGATTGCATACACTGCGGTGCCTGCACAGCGGTTTGTCCGTCAAACGCACTTTCAATGGACAAGTCTGACTGGAGTCTTACTTTTGATAGGGAAAAGTGCCTGATTTGCGAGCTTTGTGTGAAGTCATGTCCACTAAATGTAATGTGTGTATCAATCTAGACAGGATGCGGTTGGTGCTTTATTATGTATGAGAAGAGGAACTATAGAGAAAGTTTTTCGGGAAGCAACTTGATATTTTTTGATGCGGCAGTTATGGAAACCGACCTTAAAATTGGAGCAGACAAGAATCTGGGTGCTATAGCGTATAAATGGATAGTAGAGTATAGAAAACAACTGGAAGAATATATTAGATTCCAACCTCTGTTCTTAACGAGTCTGGAGCCGATAATTCCTATGAGCCCCTGCCCATATATAGTTAAAAGAATGTGTGAGGCAGCTAAAAAAGCAGGTGTTGGGCCAATGGCTGCGGTAGCAGGGGCATTCAGTGAATTGGTGGGTCTAAAGCTTCTTGAGGACTCAAAAGAGGTTATCATAGAAAATGGGGGAGATTTATTCATTAAATCCGACTCCATAAGAAAAATTGGCATATATGCAGGCAAATCTCCACTAAGCTGGAAAATAGCCATGGAAATAAGGCCGGAGAAGACCCCTCTTGGAGTATGTACTTCATCGGGTACGGTTGGTCATTCCTTAAGCTTTGGACGAGCCGATGCTGCTGTAATTGTTTCAAAGGACACATTCCTTGCCGATGCGGTTGCTACAGCCACCGGAAACCTGGTAAAGGATGCAGGTGATATTGAAAAAGGCATTGGATTTGCCTCATCTATTGAAGGAATTGACGGAGTAATAATAATTGTAGGCGATAAAATGGGAATATGGGGAGATATTAAGCTTTCTCGGTGGTAAGATCCAAAAGTAATATAGACAATAATAGAAATAATAATACAAATAATAATACAAAAAATAATTTATAGAGGAGTAAAATATGGGATTTTTTGATAGGTTTAGATACGACAAGGAAGGCCCCGGAGTGGAAAAGGATGCACCACCAAAGCATCCGTTAAGAGTTTTCTTTGGGGTTTATACAAGAAAGTTTTACAAGCTGCTGCAGCTAAATCTGATTCATTTCATTTGCAGCTTTCCTGCTATTTTAATAGCACTTATGATATCAGGTAATTTTTTCGGATCAATGTTTGAGAGTAAAAAATATCCGGTAAGTATATGGCTTGGTTTTGCAGCTTTTATGTGTGTTTTTAACATAGTAGCAGTGGGACCTTTTCAGAGTGGGTTTACATACGTTCTGAGGAATTTTTCAAGGGAAGAGCATGCATTTGTATGGCATGACTATTTAAGGACCGCAAAGAAAAATTTGAAACAATCGTTGATACTGACTGCTATAAATCTTGGCATTTTTGCTGCATTTTCCGCCAGCTTTTCATGGTACCTTGGCCAGAGTGAAAAATCAATATTCCTAAGTATTGCGGTCGGTATTCAAGGGCTTTTCCTGATTATATTTATGATGATGCAGATTTATACTTATCAGATTATGATAACCTTTGAACTAAAAATTAAGGACATATATAAAAATTCATTTTTATTTGCTATTGGCATGTTCGTGCCAAACATCGGTATAATGTTGATATGCATATTGCTCTCAACCCTTCTAATGACTCATATTGTTCTGGCACTTATTTTGCTCCCTACCTTCACTTTAAGCGTTATGGGTCTTATTGTTAACTTTTACTCGAACAGGGTTATTAAAAGACATATGATAGACAATCAAAATAAATAATAGCAAGATATAAATTGCAAATCTATATTAAGGAATATTGTTGAATTCCTATAAACATTAAATTTAGGAATTTTCAATATTCTTTTTTTGAATAATTAACAACATCAACTTGCAAAAAGTCATATAATATATTAAAATATATAAAAGCGATAATCTATCGCTTTACTATATTAAAAGTGTAGTTTATATTTTAAATAATTTTGGAGGGGAAGTCTATGAAATTATCAACAAAGGCGTTGTCAATTAGTCCATCATCAACTTTAGCCATAGATGCAAAAGCAAAGAAAATGAAAGCGGATGGAATAGATGTTATCGGGTTCGGAGCGGGTGAACCGGATTTTGATACTCCCGATCATATTAAAGAAGCTGCAATTAAAGCAATAAATGATGGTTTTACAAAATATACTCCTGCATCAGGTACTTTGGAGTTAAAGCAGGCTGTTTGCAAAAAGTTCGAAAGAGACAACGGCTTAAGTTATGCTCCTTCAAATATTGTTATAAGCAATGGTGCAAAGCACTCATTGGTTAATGCATTCCAGGCAATTTGCAATCCTGGCGACGAAGTTATCATTCCAGCTCCTTACTGGGTAAGCTATCCTGAAATGGTAAAACTGGCAGATGGTGTGCCTGTAATAGTAAACACTACAGAAGAAAGCGGTTTTAAGTTTACAATAGAGCAGTTGGAAGCAGCAATAACACCAAAAACCAGAGCTATAGTTATAAACAGCCCAAGTAATCCTACAGGGATGATTTATTCAAAGGAAGAACTAAAAGCTGTTGCAGATTTGGCTGTCAGTAAGGAAATTTATATAGTTTCGGATGAAATTTATGAAGAGTTGATTTATGACGGTTATGAACATGTAAGTATAGCTTCCTTCAATGATAAAATAAAAGATCTTACAATAGTTGTAAATGGTGTAGCAAAATCATACGCTATGACAGGTTGGAGGATAGGATATACAGCGTCCAACGCTAAAATAGCTGAAATCATGGGCAATGTTCAGAGTCATGCGACTTCCAATCCTAACTCAATAGCACAGAAGGCTGCTGAAGCGGCTCTTAACGGCCCACAGGATGCAGTTGGCATGATGGTTCAAGAGTTTATAAAAAGAAGAGACTACATGGTTGAAAAAATAAACTCAATACCAGGCTTGTCATGCATAAAGCCAAATGGTGCATTCTATGTTATGATGAACATATCTAAAATCATCGGAAAAGAGTTGTACGGCAAAAAAATTAACGGATCCGACGATTTTGCAAATATTCTTTTAGAAAAAGCAAATGTTGCATTAGTCCCCGGATCAGGCTTCGGAACTGACATTCATGTAAGGTTATCCTATGCGACATCAATAAAAAATATTACAGAAGGATTAAATAGAATTGAAAAATTCTTAAACACATAATATAATTGAACTTGTGCTTAATTTATTTAAGTACATAATCAATCTCATATTCATAAATATCTGGGCGGGATAATAATCCCGCAATTTTTTTTGATGTCTAGGAAATTATGATATGGAGAAGTAATGGATTTTAGAACATAAAAATTATATAATATGATTGTTATTTTAAAAGTAGGAGGAATACAAATTGAATAATGTATATGAAAGTCCTTTTAATTCAAGATATGCCAGCAGCGAAATGCAGGAGCTTTTCTCAAATGATATGAAGTTCAAAACATGGAGAAGGCTATGGATTGCCTTGGCTGAGGCAGAAAAGGAGCTTGGACTCAATATAACGGACGAGCAGATTGACGAGCTTAAAAAGTTTAAGGATTCAATAAACTATGATGTAGCCCAGCAGAAGGAAAAAGAATTCAGGCATGATGTAATGGCTCATATTCACGCATACGGTGAGCAGTGTCCAAAAGCCAAAGGGATTATACATTTAGGAGCTACTTCATGTTACGTGGGTGATAACACCGATGTAATAGTTATGAGAGACGCATTAAAACTATTAAAGAGAAAACTCATTGTTCTTATAGATAAGCTTTCAAACTTTGCTATGGAAAACAAAGATTTACCTACATTAGGCTTTACCCATTACCAGCCTGCACAGCTTGTTACAGTTGGGAAAAGGGCGTGTTTGTGGCTTCAGGATATTCTGATGGATTTGGAAGATCTGGATTATGTACTGTCAAACATGAAAATGCTTGGTTCAAAGGGTACAACCGGAACCCAGGCCAGCTTTTTAAACCTCTTTGAAGATGATCATGCAAAGGTGAAAGAACTAGAAAAACGTATTGCAAATAAATTGGGTTTTGACAGCGTGTTTCCTGTTTCAGGACAAACCTATACAAGAAAGCTTGATTCAAAGATACTTAATGTATTAAGCGGTATAGCACAGAGTGCGTACAAGTTCAGCAACGACATGAGGCTCTTGCAAAGCATGAAGGAAATGGAAGAGCCCTTTGAGAAAAGTCAGATAGGCTCTTCTGCAATGGCTTATAAGAGAAACCCTATGAGGTCTGAGAGAATATCATCCATTGCAAGGTATGTTATAATAAACGCACTAAATCCTGCTATTACAGCATCCACACAGTGGTTTGAAAGAACTCTTGATGACTCTGCCAACAGAAGAATAAGCATACCGGAAGCTTTCCTTGCGGTTGACTCCATACTCAATATTTTTATAAATGTTGCAGATGGTATGGTGGTTTATCCGAAGGTTATTGAGAAGCACATAATGGAAGAGCTTCCTTTTATGGCTACTGAAAACATTATGATGGAAGCTGTTAAACGCGGGGGGGATAGGCAGGAGCTTCATGAGAAGATCCGTGTTTATTCAATGGAAGCAGGAAAACAGGTTAAGGTTCATGGTAATAAAAACGACCTGGTAGAGAGAATTGCTGCAGATCCTGTTTTTGGTATGTCTTTAGAAGAGATTAACTCTGTTCTAGAGCCTAAGAACTATATAGGAAGAGCTCCCGAGCAGGTGGTTGATTTCATAAATGAGCATGTAAAACCTGTATTGGAAAGAAATAAGATAGAAGATTTTAATATAGATCTAAAGGTATAATACTGGCTATACAACAAAAATCCAATTGACAAAACAAAATAAGAAAAGTATAATTAATCTATAATAAAAACTTTACGAATCAGCAGATCATATGACTGGCGGAAATGGAGCTTACCATAGGGAGTATGATTGATAAGAAGCCGACCGCCTGGGTAACTGATATAGTTGTCCAGGCGTTTTTATTGTCTGGGAATTAAGTGTGTATTGTACACTACGATTTGTTTGAGTTTGTTTTAAACGGGTATATAAAGATTAATATGGGAAATTAAATATACACAGTTGTTGCTGATTGTATGACTGGCGGAAGTGGAGTTTACCACATGGAGTACAATCATTAGAAAGCCGACCGCCTGGGTGACTTTTATAAAGTTATTCAGGCGGTTTTTTATGTCGTGAGAAATCATGGTGTATGCTACACCACAATGTTGGGCAGTAAGGAGGATGTTTGTTATGGTTAAGAATTGTTGGAATGGATTTATTGGATCGGATTGGAAACAGAAGATAGATTTAAGAGGTTTTATAGTAGAAAACTACAGGGCCTATGAAGGTGATGATTCATTTTTGACAAAGGCCACTTTTAAGACAAGACGCTTATGGGACAGATGCAAAGAATTAATAAGCGAAGAGTCGAAAAAGGGTGGTGTGCTTGACATTGAAACAGACATTATTTCCGGCATAAACAGCTTTGCTCCAGGCTATATTGATGAGGGCCTTGAAATAATAAAGGGACTTCAGACAGATAAACCTTTAAAGCGTGCAGTTGTTCCAAACGGTGGTATAAGAATGGCGAAACAGGCATGTGAGAAGTACGGGTATAAATTATCCGATAAAATTGATGAGGTATATAGTAATTACAGAAAGACCCATAATGATGGAGTTTTTGATGTGTATACAACTGAAATGAAAAAAGCCAGGAAATCGGGAGTTATAACCGGACTTCCCGATGCTTACGGAAGAGGCCGCTTAATAGGTGATTATAGAAGAGTAGCACTTTATGGTGTTGACAGGCTTATTGAAGAAAAAACTAAAGAACTGAATGATCTTGTGCCGTCAGTATTTGATGACAACGCTATAAAACTCAGAGAAGAGCTCCATGAACAGATAAAGTCATTAAATGAGCTTAAGGTTATGGCTAATTCCTATGGCTTCGACATTTCATACCCGGCTAAAAATGCGTATGAGGCATTCCAATGGACTTATCTGGCGTTTTTGGGTGCAATGAAGGAAACTAACGGTGCTGCCAATTCATTAGGAAGAATGAGCACTTTTTTTGACATATATATTGAGAGGGATATAGAAGAAGGAAAATTGACAGAGGAGGAAGCACAGGAACTTGTTGATCAGTTTATAATAAAGCTAAGGCTCATCAGGCATCTTCGTACTCCTGAATACAACGAGCTCTTTGCAGGGGACCCTGTTTGGATAACAGAGTCAATAGGGGGTATGTGTGAGGATGGAAGACATATGGTAACAAAGACCTCATACAGGTTTTTACAGTCCCTTTACAACATAGGATCTTCACCTGAGCCCAACCTTACCATACTTTGGTCACAAGGGCTTCCAGCAAACTTCAAAAATTTCTGTGTGAAGGTGTCCATCGATACATGTACCCTGCAGTATGAAAATGATGATATAATGAGGCCGATTTTCGGGGATGATTACGGCATATCCTGCTGTGTGTCGGCTATGAGAATAGGTCTTGACATGCAATATTTCGGTGCAAGATGCAATCTTCCAAAGCTTCTGCTCATGGCTTTAAACGGGGGAAGAGACGAGATTTCGGGAGAGCAGGTGGCACCAGCATCATTGCCTTATCAGGGCGAATATTTGGATTATGAAGCTGTTTTAAATAAATATGAAGAACTGCAGGAATGGCTTGCAGGACTTTATGTCAATACAATGAATGCCATACACTACATGCACGATAAGTACGCATATGAAAGACTTATGATGGCTCTTCACCATACAGATGTAAGAAGGTTTATGGCCTTTGGTATAGCTGGTCTGTCGGTAACTGCAGACTCATTAAGTGCCATCAAGTATGGAAAAGTAAAAGCTCAAAGGGATGAAAGAGGCCTTATAACTGACTTTCAAGTAGAAGGCGACTTTCCTAAATACGGTAATGATGACGATAGGGTTGATGAGATAGCTGCCAATATAGTAAAAAACTTCTATAAAAGCCTCGAGAAGCATAAAACTATAAGGGGTTCAAAGCATACGCTTTCGGTGCTTACAATAACATCAAACGTGGTTTATGGCAGCAAAACAGGTTCCACTCCTGACGGAAGGAAGAAGGGAGAAGCTTTTGCACCAGGTGCAAACCCAATGCATGGCAGGGATACCAACGGCATATTGGCTTCATTAAATACTTTGGCCAAGATACCGTATGAATATTGCCTGGACGGTATATCCTATACTCTTTCAATAATACCGCAAGCCCTTGGAAAAACAGGAAACACTAGGCTGTCCAATCTGGCTGGGATAATTGACGGTTATTTTGCATTGGGCGGACATCATGTAAATATAAACATAATTGAAAGAGAGACACTGGAAGAGGCAATGAAAGATCCTACAAAGTACCCTCAAATGACTGTAAGGGTTTCAGGCTATGCTGTGAATTTCAATAAGTTATCCAAAAAGCAGCAGTTGGAAGTTGTAAACAGAACTTTTCACGGTGAGATATGAGAGGCAGGTAGTAGTTATGTCTGTAAAGGGAAGGATTCATTCTTTTGAGAGCTGTGGTACTGTTGACGGCCCAGGCATCAGGTTTGTAGTATTCATGCAGGGCTGTCCTTTTAAATGCATGTTTTGCCACAATCCCGATACCTGGGATTATAATGGCGGTAGTGAATATACAGTGGATGAAGTTGTGAGTAAAATAAAAAAATATCTTCCCTATTTAAAGGCTTCAGGAGGAGGCGTAACCGTTACCGGTGGAGAGCCCCTTATGCAAATTGATTTTATTATCGAGCTTTTTAAAGAGCTAAAAAAGCTCAATGTTCATACTGCTATTGACACTAATGGATATGCCGGGCCTAAAGCTAGGAATCTAAACAGCCTGATGGAACTTACCGACCTGGTACTCATGAGCATAAAACATATAAATTCCCATGCACATCAAAAACTAACAGGCTTCTCCAATCATAATACTTTGGAGTTTGCAAAGTTTCTTGATGAAATAGGAAAGCCTTTATGGATAAGATATGTGGTTATTCCCGGATTTACTGATGACTTTTTAAGCCTGTTTAATTTGAAGCAGTTTATCAATGGGCTTAAGAATGTTGAAAATGTTGAGATTCTTCCCTTTCATAAACAGGGAGAGAAAAAGTGGAAAAAGTTAAAGCTGCCCTATAATCTTGATAAGGCAGCCGTACCTAGCAAATTTGCCATTTCTAAGGCAAAGAAATTGCTTAAGAATGAGTCGGAAGAAAAGGTGTAACCTCTACACATATGATAAGTCACAGCTGCTCACCATTAGGTCGTTTATTTCATTTTGATCATCTTCAGAGAGATTTATAAAAGCTATTTCATACTGATAACCGCTGTCCATTTTTCTGCTCATTTTTATTATTCCTTCAGCATTGATTCTTACTTCAAAAATACTGCTTTTCATCACTATGTGAATTAAAACCTTTAATGATGTATCAATGTTTTCTTCCATTTGCACAAATGCACTTTCGGCGGAAATACTAATCAATTTAAAAGATACTTTTTTACCTGATGATAAAATTTCAAGCTTGCCGTTTCCAGCAATATTGCAGCTTGGATATTTTTTGTTGTCTGTCATAATAAGACCCCCTTCCGCAATAAGGTCCTTTCGGTCCTTTCACCTAATCACTTAATAACTATTTACCCTGCATAGTGAAAAAGTAACCTGTTGATATCCAAAATAGGTTAAATATTTGTTAATAAATATATCGGCAGAAATTAACGTTTTATGATGTAAAGTTATTCAGACATATAATAATGAATAACGTATATTTAACCGATTATTAATATTGGTTGGATTATTGTTGCAAAACACATAAATTATTTGGAGGAGTGCATATATGAAGCTTATAGAGGTAAGGGACCTGTACAAGGCATATGGAAGTCTTAAAGCGGTGGATGGAGTAAGCTTTAATGTTAATGCAGGAGAGGTTTTTGGACTTCTAGGACCAAACGGTGCCGGAAAATCCACACTTATATCTATGGTAACAACCCTGGCACGTCAGGATAAGGGTGAAATTTATATTGAAGGCAATGACATTAATAAAAAGTCCAAGGAAGCAAAACGCTCTATCGGTCTTGTGCCTCAGGAGATTGCACTTTATCCCACGCTTACTGCACGGGAAAATCTCATGTTCTGGGGAAGAATGTACGGTCTTGGAGGTAAAAGTCTTGGAGAAAGGGTCAATGAGGCTTTGGAGATTGCAGGACTGACAGACAGGCAAAAGGACAGGATAGATTCGTATTCGGGGGGCATGAAAAGAAGAATTAATATTGCTGCGGCTCTGCTGCATAAACCAAAGGTTCTAGTAATGGATGAACCTACGGTAGGTATTGATCCCCAATCAAGAAACCATATTTTAGAGACCGTCCTTAAGCTGAATAAAGAGGGTATGACCATTATTTATACAAGTCATTATATGGAAGAGGTGGAGTTTCTTTGTACCAGAATTGCTATTATGGACCATGGGAAAATAATCGCATCAGGATCTAAGGAGGAATTAAGAAAATTGGCAGGTGAATTTGACATCATTAACATTGATGTTTCAAATGCATCTGATGACTTGGAAGGAATGCTTAAGTCCATAGAAGGAGTTTCGAAGGTATCTATGGAGCAGAACACTTTGAAGGTATATGCAAAGGATTCTGGTACACTGCTTGCAAAAGTGATATCTGCACTGGATTCAAAAAAGAGTAAGATACATAATATCGGTATTGAGGAAACCAACCTTGAAACTGTGTTTCTGCATTTGACGGGAAGGGCATTAAGAGATTAAGTCATGATTAGTTAAGTCATGTGGCTGATGAAAGGCCATTAACACAAATAATGTTATGATTGATAAGAATGGAGGAAAGCCATGGTTTTTCACATTGCAATAAAAGACCTTAAGGTTTTGGCCAAGGATAGAAAAGCCCTATTAATGCTTCTGCTTATGCCGGCACTAATCATGCTTATACTTGGAACTGCTTTAAGCTCAGCTTTTGGCGGTGATGCTGCAGTCAGCAAATTTACTGTGGGAGTTGTTGACAAGGATAAAGGAAGCGAATCGGCAATCTTTATCGATGTTTTGAAAAAATATTACACCGATTTATTTGAAGTGGTGGAAGATAGCGAAGATGAAGCTGTGAAAAAGCTTCAATCCAATAAATCATCAGCCGTCATAGTAATACCGGAGGGTTATACAAGAAGTATATTAAGCGGTAAAAATACAGAGGTAGAAATAAAAACAAAAAACGATGATCAGATAAAGGGGCAAATAGTTTCGGGGTCTGTAGAAGGATATATGAATAACCTCTCTGTAAGTATTAAGGGGTACAGTGCCTTTTTGGATATGTTTAAAGTGCCGTCAGGCGAGGAGGGCGACAAATCCCCCGAATTTATTGTCACAGGCCTCATGCAAAGCCTTTCAGGAGATGTTGTTAAGTTTGTGGAAGCCACAAAAGAAAAGACAAGACCCATTTCTGCCATTCAATATTATTCTGTAGCAATGCTTGTTATGTTCCTGCTATTTAGTGCGGTAACAGGAATAAGCATGATGATTGAAGAAAGGGACAATAACACGCTTGGAAGAATAATAGGAGCTGGTGTATCCAAATCCCGGCTGATGATAGGCAAGTGTATGGGACTTATGCTTATAGGCTGCATCCAGATGCTGATTCTAATAATCTTTACCCGTTTTGCGTACGGAGTGAATTGGGGAGGCCCTGTTTACGGAATTGCTGTTGTAAGCTTTTGTGCCGTGTTTGCAAGCTCAGGATTTGGTATGTTTGTTGCAGCAGTAGGAAAGACAATGAAGGCAGCAAACGGAATGGGAACAATGGCTGTACAGGTATTTACCATTCTTGGAGGGGGAATGGTTCCAATTTATGTACTTCCTTCCTTTTTGAGAACCTTATCAAATGTAACACCAAATTGGCAGGCGATGGACGGATACTACAAACTTATGCAGGGAGTCCCATTTAGCGAGGTGATTCCAAATTGCTTGGTCCTTCTTTTGATGGGAGCAGTGTTCCTTACGATAGGAATTACCAAATTTAGAACGGTTTGAGGTGGCTATTATGATGAAAATATTAAATATTATTAAGTATGATCTTATAAAGATGACAAGGGATAAAACCGCATTGCTTTTTATGGTGCTGCTTCCCTGTGTAATGATTTTTGTATTTGGGAATATAAGCTTTTCAGGCACTTCAAAAATACCGTCTGGAATTGTAAACTTAGACAAAGAGGCCATTTCAAATGAACTGGTGAAGGAATTGAAAGCAGATAAGGTTATTTCCTTTGAAGAGTATAAAGAAGAAGATATTATAAAAGACATTGAAGATTCTGCGATAGAAATGGGGTTTATCATACCTTCAGGATTTACAAAGGATATTTTAAGCGGAAAAACTCCTGTGATAAAAGTAATAAGGCTAAAGGACACGGAAAATGCTATGGCAGCAAAACGTTCTGTGTCAAATGCTATGGCAAATGTAAGGAATAAAGATATTATTGTTGATTATTTTACAAAAGTCTTAAATTTAGGGAGTAAGACAGCCGGCGAATTTGGGAAAAAGGTAGGAGAAAACCTTGAAAAGCCTGACTTAATACAGGTTATAAACGTTAAATATGAAGGAAAGATCCAAAGTAAAACAAATGAAAATAAAGCCAATATAACTGTCGGATTTATGATAATGTTTGTAATGATGACAATTATATTTGCAAGTGCTGGTGTGATGCTTGAAGAGAAAAAGGATAACACATGGGAAAGGCTTATACTTACACCAACTGGGAGTCCTGTCATATTTCTAGGTAATATTCTTTCTACATTTATTAAGGGATTTATACAGGTGGCTTTTATAGTTCTCTTCAGTAAACTGTTATTAAATGTTAACTGGGGGAATTCACTTTTGGCTCTAATTGTTCTGATGGCTGTTTTTATACTTTGTGTCACCGGGATAGGAATGTTTTTATCAACCCTAGTTAAAACAAATTCCCAGCTAAATGCTATAGCGTCTGTTGTGGTTACATGCACTGCTATGATTTCCGGATGCTATTGGCCTATAGAGCTTGAGCCGGAGTTTATGCAGAAGACTGCTTTGGTGTTTCCTCAATATTGGGCTATGAAGGGTATGAGGAGTGTTATTGAGAGTGGATTGGGCTTTGAGGCCATTGTGCAGCCAATTTTGATACTTTTTTCAATAGGAGTATTATTTTTTGCAGCTAGTGTTTTAAAGGGTGGATTAAGGCAGAAAAAAATATAAAGGAATCAAGCTATAAATTAAATGAAAGAAACACATAATAATATCAATATTTATCTTGACAATGGTATTATTAGTTAGTATAATATCATTTGTCGGTTTTATGGGGTGGCAATATGAAAATTGATGTATCAAGTATAGTTAAAATTAATGGGGCAAGCCTTGATGTGAAGTTTGACCAAGTGTTAGACGATCTGAACAACTTTGAATCAGGATTTGTGTTCAATGAAGCTGTCAAGTTTGAAGGTGTGCTGACAAATGCCGGTGGTGTTTTAAAATTAAACGGCGATTTGAAGGTATCATACAATGTAAAATGTGGCAGATGCGTAAAGGATATTGAAGACAATCTTGAGCTAAAAGTCAGGGAAGACATCATCGAAGGCGGCGAAGCAACTGATGTGGATGCTTATACATATATGGATAACTATATATTGCTTGACAATATATTAAAGGATAATATAATTTTAAATTTGCCTGTAAAAAGGGTATGTGATGAAAATTGTAAAGGCCTGTGTCCAAGATGTGGTACAAACCTCAATGAGAAGACATGTGACTGCAAGGATGATAATATTAATCCACAGATGGAAGTACTTAAGAAATTTTTTGATAATTAAGATATAATGGGTTTAATAGGCGGGAGGTGTTATAATGGCAAATCCAAAGCGTAAATGGTCGAAATCAAGAACAGGGAAAAGAAGATCACAGTGGAAACTGTCTGCACCAAATTTGGTAAAGTGTCCACAATGTCATGCATTAAAGATTCCTCACAGAGTTTGTAAAGAATGCGGCTATTATATTGTTAAAGATAAAGCAGTTCAAGTAATTAAGGTTGAGGACTAATAAAAATGTTGGAAAAGCAGCAGTTGACACTGCTGTTTTTTGTTTATGTCTAAGAAATTATGGTGTATACTACACCACAATTTCCCACGACAACGATCAAGGTTGCAAAATCACTTTGTGATTTTGTAATGTCTAAGAAATTATGGTGTATGCTACACCACAATTTCCCACGACAACAACCAAGGATGCAAAATCGCTTCGCGATTTTGTAATGTCTAGGAAATGAGGAACCTGTTTTGAGAAAAGAAATACCTATAGTGATAAATAATGTATTGCCCGGCAGCATCGCGGAGGAGGCAGGAATAGAAAAGGGTGATATACTTTTAGCCATAAATGGAGAAAGCATAGAGGATATTTTTGACTATAGATTTCTTATATCCGATGAGGAACTCACCATCGAAATAAAGAAGGAAGACGGGGAGATATGGGAAATCGACATTGAAAAGTTTGAAGATGATGACTTGGGAATAGAATTCAT
The DNA here is from genome assembly GCF_036567765.1 of Pseudobacteroides sp. NCBI lineage: Bacteria > Bacillati > Bacillota > Clostridia > Eubacteriales > Oscillospiraceae > Pseudobacteroides > Pseudobacteroides sp. Next base: position 140,126 of record NZ_DATCTU010000004.1, on the reverse strand, counting down.
CGACGAGCTTATAGATGAGGCAAAAAGCTGCTCCAATAAATGCATATTCTGTTTTATAGATCAGATGCCTCAAGGCATGAGGGAGTCTCTGTATTTTAAGGATGACGACATGCGGCTGTCATTTTTATCGGGTAATTATGTAACTCTTACCAATATGGATGACAGTCACATTGACAGGATAATAAAATACAGGATGTCTCCTATAAACATATCTGTACATACTACAAACCCTGATCTCAGAGTTTTTATGCTTAAAAACAGGTTTGCAGCAAATGTTATGGGCAAAATAAGAAGGCTTGCTGTAAGCGGTATTACACTCAATTGCCAGATTGTGCTGTGCAGGGGTATTAATGACGGTGAAGAGCTTCATAAGTCCCTTATGGATCTTACAAAGCTATATCCTGCGGTGAACAGCATATCTGTTGTTCCTGTAGGTATAACGAAGCACAGAGAGGGCCTGTGCAAGCTAGAAGCATATGATGAGGCTTCTTCCATGGAGGTCATAAACCAGGTTGAAAAGCTACAGAAGAGCTTTCTGGAAAAGCATGGATCGAGAATTGTATACTTGGCAGATGAGTTCTATATAATGGCCAGTAAAGAAATACCTGGCTACGAGGATTATGAAGATTTCCCTCAGATAGAAAATGGTGTGGGCTTAATTGCAAGACTCATTGATGAATTTGAGGATTATATAAAAAATGCAAGTTTTAGTGTGCAAAAAAAGAGAAAAGTGAGTATTGTAACAGGCGTTTCTGCTTATAATTATATTAGTCTGATTGCAAAAAAATTGGAAGAAAAATACGGTATTACCGTTTATGTGTATAAAATAATTAATGACTTTTTTGGTGAAAATGTAACTGTAACAGGACTTCTTACAGGAAGAGATATTGTAGCACAGGTTAGCGGCAAGGAACTTGGTGATGAGATTCTAATTTGCAAGTGTATGCTGAAGGCTGACACAGACATTCTTCTTGATGATTATACCGTTGGCATGCTTCAGGATGCTCTCGGTGTGAAGGTTACTCCTGTAGAAAACAGCGGGAAAAGTTTTATAAATGGCGTTTTAGGAATTTAAAGAAATAGGTTGGGAGTGATTTTATTGGCAAAACCAGTTGTTGCTGTTGTTGGCAGGCCAAACGTCGGTAAATCTACATTTTTTAACTATGTAGCAGGTAAAAGAATTTCGATAGTTGAAGATACACCGGGTGTTACCAGGGATAGAATTTATACCGATGTAGAGTGGAGAAGTAAGATATTTACCCTAATTGACACAGGCGGAATAGAGCCATACACAGAAGATAAGATTATGCAGCAGATGAAAAGGCAGGCAGAATTGGCAATCGATACTGCAGATGTTATAATATTCATGGTAGATGCCAAGGATGGTATGACAGCCTCTGATAAAGAGGTAGGAAGCATGCTGAGAAAGGCAAACAAGCCTATTATTCTTGCCGTAAACAAGGTTGACAGGGTTGGGGAACCGCCGCCGGAGGTATATGAGTTTTATAATCTCGGCTTAGGGGACATGGTTACAATCTCTTCCGTTCATGGTCTGGGTATGGGTGACCTTCTGGATGCGGTTTTTGAGCATTTTCCTGAAGATACAGGAGAAGAATATGGCGAAGACGTTATAAAGGTTGCTGTTATAGGTAAGCCGAATGCGGGTAAATCTTCCCTGATAAACAAAATACTTGGTGAGGACAGGGTTATTGTAAGTGATATACCGGGTACCACCAGGGATGCAATTGATACATATTTTGAAAAGGATGATCAGAAATATGTATTTATTGATACAGCAGGTATCAGAAGAAAAAGCAAGATTAATGAAAATATAGAAAAGTACAGCATTATCCGTTCATGGACAGCGGTTGAGAGGGCGGATGTTTGTGTTATAATAATAGATGCCCAGGATGGCGTAACCGAACAGGATACAAAGATTGCAGGTTATGCACATGACAATGGAAAGGCTTCCATAATTGTTATAAACAAGTGGGATTTGCTTGAGAAAACCACAGGTACCCTTGAAGAGTATAGAAAATCGGTTATGGAAAAGCTTGGATTTATGACTTATGCACCTGTATTGTTTATATCAGCAAAAACAGGACAAAGGGTCCAGAAGCTTTTTGAACTTGTAAATTTCGTTGCAAATCAGGCTGCCTTAAGGATTTCTACAGGAATGCTTAATGATCTTGTGAACGAGGCTATTGCTATGGTTCAGCCTCCATCGGACAAGGGCAAGAGGCTTAAAATTTATTATATGACTCAGGCTGGTGTTAAACCGCCTTCGTTTGTAATATTTATTAATGACAAGCAGCTCATGCATTATTCATACGAAAGGTACCTTGAGAATCAGCTAAGAAAAAGCTTTGGTTTTGAAGGTACTCCAATAAGATTCATGCTTAGAGAAAAAAGCAAGGAAACATAGTTTTCTGGACATTAGAATCCCTTTAGGAAGTGGGAAAGGATCGGTATGGTAATGGATATTTTGAAGATTTTATCTGTGTTTATTTTGGGGTATCTTTTGGGAAGTCTGAACTCTTCTCTTTTAGTAGGAAAGGCTTACGGTATTGATGTGAGAAATCACGGCAGCGGAAATGCCGGTGCCACAAACACATTGCGTACTTTAGGCAAGAAAGCTGCAGTTTTTGTTATTTTAGGGGATGCTTTAAAAGGTGTTCTGGCATGTACAATAGGTAGTTTGATACTTGGGTATGATGGACTTATGGTAGCCGGAATCGGTTCAATTGTAGGGCACAACTGGCCGCTTTATTTTAAGTTTAAAGGCGGAAAGGGAGTATTGACCAGCTTTGCGGTTGCATTAATGATTGATTGGAAGGTTGCCTTGGTTCTGTTTGCTATATTTGTTATACTAGTGGCAATTTTCAGGTATATATCATTAGGATCTATCATAAGTGCTTCAATATTTCCTATAGCAGCTTATATACATAAGGGAGAGGACAAATTATATATAGCAATAGCAGTGATTTTTGCTGCACTTATAGTTTTAAGGCACAGGTCCAATATTAAAAGAATAGTTCAGGGGACTGAGTCCAAATTCGGGAAAAAGAAAACTGCATAAGGATTTTTGGGAGGATAGTTTATGGGTAAAAATATTTGTGTTATGGGTGCAGGCAGTTGGGGAACGGCATTGTCTGTGCAATTGGCCAACAATGGTCATAACGTAAGAATGTGGTCATTTATTAAAGAAGAGGCCGAGGGTATTAATACCCACAGAGAGAATAAAGAAAAACTACCGGGAGTTAAGGTTCCTGATAAGGTTGTATGCACAAATGATGTTAATGATGCACTGGAAGGTGCAGAAGCTGTAATCATGGTAGTTCCGTCAGAGTTCATGAGGAGCAGTGTGAAAGCCATAAAGGGAGCTCTTAAGGACAAAATGGTTGTGGTTTCATGCTCTAAGGGATTGGAGGAAGGCTCGTTCCTCACTATGTCACAGGTTATAAATGATGAAGCACCAAATGTCAGGGTGGTTGCATTATCGGGACCAAGCCATGCTGAGGAGGTTGGAAGAGGCATACCTACAGCGGTTGTGGCAGCATCTTTAGACAGTGACGCTGCTTTATATGTTCAGGATTTATTCATGTCTCCCATGTTTAGGGTTTATACCAATTCAGACATAATCGGTGTTGAATTGGGTGGATCAATTAAAAATGTTATTGCACTTTGTGCCGGAATTTCCGACGGACTTGGTTTTGGTGACAACACAAAGGCAGCTCTCATGACCCGTGGTATAACTGAAATGTCAAGATTGGGTGAAATAATGGGAGCTAAACAGCAGACTTTCTCGGGTCTTGCAGGAATAGGTGACTTAATCGTGACATGCACCAGTATGCATAGCAGAAACAGAAGAGCAGGAATACTTATCGGAAAAGGTAAAAGCCTGGAAGAAGCATTAAAAGAGGTTGCAATGGTTGTAGAAGGTGTAAACACCACAAGAGCAGCTTACCATATGGCAAAGAAGCTTAATGTTGAGATGCCTATAATAAATCAGGCGTACGAAGTTTTATTCAACGGCAAGGATGCAAAACAGGCTGTAATTGACTTGATGATGAGGGATAGGAAACTGGAGATTGTGTAGCTTAAAGATATGTGATTGTGTCGAATAAATGGTGAGAAAAGGATTCCCTTTATAATAGCTGCTATTATAAAGGGAATTTTTGTTGTATAATAAAGGTAGGCGTCTATAACTAGATAAAACTTGGGGGTTATTATGGATGAAAAAGGGTTATTAGGTGCAGATGACACAAATGATACTAAAAATCAGTCTTCGGCAGGAGATAAGATGTCCATAATCGATATTAAACAAAGAAAGTATTCTTATTTCAAGAACCTTAGAGGAGAACTAAAAAAAGATGAATTTGATTATAAAAAACATGAGAGAAGCATGAAAACTAAAAGATTTTTACTTCTGTTACCTTTTAGAGTTATCTTTTTTCTCGTTGTTTTCATGTCTTTTTTATTCTTTTTTATTATTTTCTTATATGAAATTGGTATCATTAAGTCTCCCGGTGGTTGGTAAGGAACTTAAATGACTTCCTAATCTTCGGTTATACATACATTTACAAAAATAGGAGGTATAAATGCCAGATACAGGATATAATTCGACAGAAGTTCTAGAAGTATTAATTGGTGGATGTATTGGCTTTGTTGCAGTAATAGGTTTAATAATATTTTTTATATTAAGGTACAAAGTTAAAATTGAGCAAATAAAGGCGGATGCCATGGTCAAAGCTGAGGAGGTCAGGGCCAAAAACCAGCTGGAAATAGAACGAATGCTAATGCAAGAAAGACATAATAGTTATTATGATAATTTTAAAAGTAATTCATTACAAGATGAGATTTGTAACGATAATGAAATGATTCAAAATAGGCATAATGAAAGAAAAAGAATATAACAGCTACAACAATAGAAAGACCTGCTAATAGAAATCAAGCAGAAATTATAAAATCTTTTATTAAAAAGATTTTACTCAAAAATAGGTATAGAAAATAGGCCAGCAAGCTTGAAGATGCTTAGAATAACAGCAAGCGTTTTTTCAACATTTTGAAGGGCGTGCACAGCCTCAAGTACGAGCATTTTCGTAGATGGCATACTGGAGGACATAGTAGAGACACCATTCAGTGCATTCGTATACAAGCTTATTGCTTTTGTTTCACTGGTATGATGTCCCTTCTTTTTTGTCCATGCCACATAAGCTTCTATAAATTTATGCTGACTCATTTTTGTTACTTTATCTATGTGCCCGAAATTATTGCCTGCTCAGAATTCGGAGTTCTGCATAGACTGTGCTAGTTGCAGTATGCTCCGTCAATCGGGTTCAATAGTCAACACCATAGGATGCAATACGCATTGAATCGATAGAATCTGTTTTCTTTTTTCTTATACTCATTGCAGCATATTTTTGAATAATTATAGGATTAACGACAGCTACAAATATTTTATTTTCCTGCAGAAAGTTTAGGATTGGAAGATGATATGCACCTGTTGCTTCCATCACAACTTTTGATTTTCCTTTCAAAGATTGTATAACATCAGTGAGATGTGAAAGATCCGATATGGTATGTAATATATCAAATGGCTTTTTTACAACGTTTCCATCGATATCTAAAATTGATATAGTAGATTTTAATTTTGAAACGTCTATCCCTATGCTGTACATAAACAATAAGTTCCTCCTTAAATAGTAATGGCATCCATCTACACTTATTACAATTCATCCTGGTTAGTTACACGAAAGCCTTAATAGGTTTCAACCTGCTTAATCGAATGCTTATAATAAGAAGATGGCCAACAGTCTTTTTTGCGGATGTTAAATCCAAGGGGCGGTACGTCGGACCATGCATTCTTCTTATTATAAAAAAATAAGTGCGGGTAAACAATAACTGGTTGGTATTGTCTACTTACACTTTTATAGTGCCAGTCCTGATAAAGGATATCAAAGAATCAGAGATGACCTTGAACGATATCATGACATAAAGGCGAATGACAAGCGTGTTTTGCGAATATGCCGCAGACTAAATATAAAATCAACTATTAAGTATTCAAACAACGGTTGTGCACGACAAGCAGCAAATCCACAGTACATAGCAGAAAACATTCTGAATCGAGAATTCACTGCTGATGCTCCGAATAAGAAATGGCTTACGGATGTAACAGAATTTCATTATTACATTGGAATAGAAAGGCACAAAGTATATCTAAGTGCAATATTAGATTTATACGACAGACGCATAGTTTCATATGTTATTAGTAAAGAAAACTGTCATTAAAACTACTATCAGCTGCCAGAAATGGTAAAGAATGCTTGAGCCGTATGGGTTGGAAACTCTCACGTACGGTTCTTAGACGAGGGAAAGGTATTACGGAAAGAAATTTACCGCTAGAGAGTCTATTATTGAGATGATCGAGAAATATATTGAGTATTATAATAACAAACGATTACAAAGAAATCTTGGCGTATTAACGCCAATGGAAAAACATGAAATGTATTTGAAAGTAGCATGAAAACTGCCAGCAGGTTATACCTACTGGCAGAAAAGATTTTTATTTTTTTAATTGTATTCTTGACGGGGAGCGGTTCAAAATTAGTGTAGCCCCTTTTTTGATGCATAGGAAATTAAGATGTTATTTCCTAAAAACCACCCCATCCGCCTGTAGTAGTTGTTGGTTTCCATCCCGATGTATCCAGCCATGCTGCTCTCTTGAGCAGGAAGTTTTCAAGAATTGTTAACTGTTGTTCCCATGTTTGTGATGTCTGAGTTCCAAAACCACCTATTGTAGCAGTGTTTAGTATATTCCATTTCTGGAAGTTACGTTTTGCTGCATTTGTTATTGGCGTTGACAACGATTTAACTCTTGCCGACAAATTTGCATTAGACAGAGGACCACGGCGTAACTCCTGCCAACGGGCACTGATCTTACTTTGGAAGCTTGGGTCCTTCATTAGTGTGTAGTACCAGTCACAGGTAGTACCCATTCCTGGCATCATCATTGGCTGGAACTGCCAACCTTCTATTGTAGACGTTGATCCACCGAAGCCACCCATAACGAAGCAGTCATATCCGAGGTCAAAGTCCCACAAAGGACCGGCCATTAGCTTTTTATCACGATCTTTAAATATTCTGGTACTGCGCATATATGAGTCAGGCTGACGGGCAATCTCGTTTGTAATGATGAAATTAACGAATGAATCAACATCAATAAATGCAGGATAGCCGGTTGTCGGGTTGGACGGATTTGTACTGTGAATAGCATTATGTGTTTTTTGAATGTAGTTGGTTATCCAATTAATTTGTTCTGGTTTCGCATCGTTAGGCTCTGTTAATTCAAGGTCACTCCATCCGTTACCCTTAATTAATGGAGCTTCAGCTGCCTGCATGTTGAACTGCATAAGGTAGCCGCCTGAAATATTAGGCTCTGTCAAGTCATCTTCCTTTAACTTCTTTATATTGAGTCGGTCTTTGTCTATATCTATTGTCTCTACAAGCAAGTAAACGCCCTGGTAATCAGCTGCAGAGAGTGGCTGGTTGTCAAGGTTAAGGTAGACTTCCACATGTCTAAAACGCGGTGCCTCTAAGCCCATGTCTTTTCCCAAAGTATAAGCTAAAGCGTTACGAATAAGAGACTTGTCGGGGTAAGGTGACAAAAGTGCCCAATCGCCATCTCCAGGCATACCCAGCAAAGGATGCTTTGCATCTTTGTTCTCATTATCCCATAGCTCAAGTCTATAAGGTGTCTTCTCAAAATTTGACGATGACTGGCCGCGAACGCGGAACCCTGCACGTGTAGCTACAGTTGGAGCTTGCGTTAAGGAAAGTTCATTGTTTTTTGGCTCGAAAACCATTACAGCCACGTCTGCGTAGTTGACTTTACCTGGCTTTCCTTTGCCATATGCATCGAGAACTATAACAGGAATATCATGCTTGGTGTCGATTGCACTTGCAATATAGACTGCGGTACCCATTGCACCGCTTGGGATTCCATTAACAAAGGCTTGAGCTCTAAGCTGTGTAGTTTTTGTAAATGTCAAGGCATTATTATATAGAGTTGAGCCGGAAGTGGGAATGCTTCCATCGGTAGTGTATCGAATTTGAGAATTGGCAACTGCAGAACTTAAAGTCACAGAAATCTGATTTCTAAAAGTGCCGCTGGGTACCGAGAAAATAATATCCCCAGTCAAATTTGTATCATCCTTTTTTGTTGGAGTTGGCGTCGGACCGGATGTTGGAGTTGGGGTGTTTATAACACTATTAAACTTGGTTGCAACAATAATTACATCCGACATGTTTATCGCACCATCACCATTTATATCATATGATGAAACGTACTTTCCATCTCCTGAAACAGATCCGAATACAGTTGCCATAAGAATAACATCGGACATGTTTACAACTTTGTCCCCATTCAAGTCAGGTGATTTCATGTCTGCTGCTGCGGAAAAATCAGCATAAAAGCATACTGTGCTTAACATAACTGCCAAAATAAAGTTGATAGATAAAAATCCTAACCTTCTTTTCATACACTTTGCCTCCCTAGAAAATTATTCAACATATTATAAAAAATCTTATTATAATAATACATAAAAATTATTGTATTGAGTCGCTCTGAAAGAATAAGTTGACAAGTATTCTAAAGGAACTGAAAAAGAGATAAACCATAGCATAAATATGTATGGCTTATCTCTTAATTTACATTTTCGGTTTAGTTATTATTTTATTTGGGAAGGTTATCGGATTTTACCGATATCTTATTTTTTACTTTCTCAATGTATCCGAAAATTGCGGCTATCAGCAAGCAATAAAGAAAAATGGGAATGTAAATATAAAGAAAATTGTAATTATACTTGGCTTCATAAATGTAATTTTTAAATTGGATAAATATATTTTCACCAGGTGTTTTAGTTGTTATATCGTATATGGTAATGACTATTGCAAACAGAAATGAAAGCTTTGGTATAGTCCAGAGTCTATCTTTATTAAGAATATATGTCAGCAGAATAAGGGATAATGAAATTATTGGTACGTAAATAGGTATATTCCAAATAATGTCAATAATAGAACCTACCAATTCTGAAAAACTCATCACACAGCAGCTCCTTGTTAAAGTTATTGTACAACCATATGCTAAGGTATGAACGAAAAATTGATTTATATATTATATATATACTTTTATCACATTTCGCAAATTAAAGCAAAGATTGTTTTGTATTATAAATGTAAGATTTTTAATAAAAAAAGAATAAAGCATGGTATAATATGAGTGTAATAAGGATTTAAGGATCTTGCAGATTAACAATTTTAAACTAGATTAACTTATAACCCATGAAAGAGAGTACTGTTTTATGAAATTTATTTTTTTTACAGATACACATATTAAAGGAACCACGCCAAAAAACAGGAACGATAACTTTTATGAAACTCTCAAAAGAAAATTCCTAGAAATAAAAGAAATTTGTGACGAACTTGAAATAGATTATATATTGCATGGTGGTGACTGGTTTGACAGGCCGGATATTTCCCCGTCAATAGTTAAGGAATTTGCACTCATCATTCAATCTTACAAAAGGCCGGTTTTTACAATAGCCGGGAACCATGATATATACGGGCATAATCCTGATACTGTAGGGCGAACTATGCTAGGACTATTAGCGGGTGTTGGCATTTTGACACTTCTAAAATATAATGATGATGTGATTGTTGAAAAAAACGGAATAAAGGTCCAGATAATGGGCAAACCTTACAGATTTGACATTGATGACCTAGAGGTGTCCGAGAATTATTATGTTGTTCAGAAAAGAAAAGACGTGGATTATTTGATAAATATGGTTCACGGAATGCTGTTAAAGAAGCCGTTTTTTGAAGGAATCCCTTATACCCTGGTGGATAATATAACGGAAACTGAAGCTGATATAACCCTAGCAGGCCACTATCATGGCGGGTTCGGTATTGTTGAAAGGGATGGGAAATATTTTTTAAACCCGGGAAGTCTGGTTAGGATCACTAATGCAATCGGAGAAATAAACAGAATTCCAAAGGTTGTTATAATTGACTTAAGTGAAGGGATAAATATTTATGAAAGAGAATTAAAGTCTGCTGCTCCTGGAAATGAAGTATTAGACAGAAGACAGTTGGAGTATGCTCAGGATCGTAATGTTAAACTTCACAGGTTTTACCAGCAGCTTTCTGAAACCGGGAAATATCAAAAGGCGGATCTCGGCAAAATCATTGATGATATTACAGCTGACGAGAATATCAGCCGCGAGGTAAAGTATGAAACAATAAAGAGGATTGCTTTTGCAAAAGAAGAACTTTCTCATGATGAAGAGGATTAGACATGGCTATAATTACAAAAGTTAAAATTCAGAATTTCCAATCCCATGAAGATACAACCATAGACCTAGACAGAGGATTAAATATTATAACGGGGCCTTCAGATAATGGGAAATCTGCTATTATTAGGGCTATAAAGTGGGTATTGTTTAATGAACCCAGGGGAACGGAATTTATAAGACAGGGTACTGCTGCAGCCAAGGTAACCATAGAAATGGATAACGGCAATACTATAATACGGGAAAGGTCAAGCAGCAAAAACAGATATACAGTATTATACCCCGAGAAGGATCCCATAACATTCGAAGGCTTTGGAAATGAGATACCCCAGGAGGTTATAGGGGCACATGGTATTACCAAGGCTTATTTGGACAGCAGCTTAAGCTCAAGCTTAAATATTGCTGAGCAGTTGGAGGGGCCTTTTTTGCTGTCTGAGACCGGGTCGGTAAGGGCAAAGGCTATAGGAAGGCTCATCGGGCTCCATATAATCGATAGAGCTATTAAAAACAGCAATGTGGATTTGAGGCGTGAGAACCAGTCAAAAGACAGGGTGAGCAGCGAGCTTAAAGAGGTTGAGTCCACCCTTAAAGAGTATGAATACTTAAAAGAGGTAGAGGTAAATTTAGAAAAATCAGGACAGATAATAGAAAAGCTTTCAGAGGTGCTCACTCGTAAAAAAAGGCTGGAGGTAAACTTAAAGAATATTATATCTATAGAAAACGATTATACCGCTCAAAGTGCAATTGTTAAAAGCCTAAACAAACTGGAGCGGTACGAACTTTGCATTAAAAGTATTGAAATAATCAACGAAAAGCTGTATAAGCTAAAGAGAGTATTTAAAACTTTGAATGAAATAGATATTGAAATTAATTCAGCTTTCTTTATAATTAGAAATACTGAGAGAATAAATGAGTGCACCGGGCTTCTGGAGAATATAACCACTAAGACTGGGGTTATGGATAAGGCAAAAAGTCTTAAAGCTGCTTTTGCGAAGGTTGAAAGGTCGGAGGGTGAAGCGAAGTGGCATTTGTATGCAACCGTCAATGTAAAGCCCATGGAGGACAAGCTTAAGAAGCTTGATATAAACATATCAAAGCTTGAGAGTATTAGGGGGTTAAATGTTGAAATAAAAAGATTAAATAAAGAGCAGGAAAAGTATAGTGAGATATTACAGTCTGCAGCGAACATTGACAAATTATCGTCAATTCATAACTTAATACAGGAAAAGATTGAAAAGCTGGTCAAGGTTAAGAAATCGGCGGAAAAGCTTAAGGATGTATCAAATAAAATTGTTGATGGAGAAAAATATATCATTTCCAACAAAATTGAAACCGACAAGCTCTTGAAGGATTATTCAAGTGTTTTAAGAAATGCAGGGAAATGTCCTGTTTGCAGAAGCAATATTGGAAATGATATCCTAAATGAAATAATTAAAAGCTATAGTAATTAAGGCATGAATGAAAATTTAAAGCAGAAGTTATTTTAATCATGGCTAAACGGAGGGATATATATGGCTGACGAGTCGGACAAATCATTAGACTACGGTAAAACAATAAGTCAACTTAAGGAAAATCTGGACAAGGCAAAAAATATGAGGATCCGTGCCGAGACAAGGATGGAGCAGCTTAACAAACAAAAACAGGAAATATTAAAGGAAATTGAGGAGATGGGCGTAAAGCCTGATGAGCTTGAGTCCGAAATAGAGAAGCTTAAAAATGATATTGAGGAAATGATTAGGGAGGCTAATAATATGCTTCCTATGGATTTGATCAACGAAAATAAAATATAATCAATATTACGATAATTGTAAGGGGAGAGCAAATGAAAAAGAAGATAGGTGTTGTTTCGCTTGGATGTCCTAAGAATCTCATAGACAGCGAAATAATGTTGGGACTTATTAAAGATGGGGAGTATGAAATTGTTAACGAAAAAGAAGAAGCACATATACTTATTGTAAACACCTGCGGGTTCATTGAGTCAGCCAAGCAGGAGTCAATAAATACCATTCTTGAAATGGCCGAGTGCAAGAAGGATAAGTGTGAGGTTCTTATAGTTACCGGATGTCTAGCAGAAAGATATAAGGAAGATATAATCAATGAAATACCTGAGGTTGATGCTTGTGTTGGAACCGGTAATGTAAGTCTTATCTGTGAGGTTATTGAGAAGGCCTATAAGGGCGAGAAACAGGTTTTATACGGCAAACTGGATAATATTGATTATATGAACTCTGAGAGGGTTGTTTCCACCCATAACGGGTATGCATATATAAAAATTGCAGAAGGTTGTGACAACTGTTGCACCTATTGTATTATTCCCAGTCTTAGAGGAAGGTTTAGAAGCAGAAAGATAGAAGATGTTTTATCCGAGGCTGTGAAGCTTTCACAAAACGGTGTAAAGGAAATAATACTGGTAGCACAGGACACTACGAGGTATGGTCTTGATATATATGGGAAAAAGATGCTGCCATTGCTTTTGCAAAAATTAGGTGCTATTGATGAAATAAAATGGATCAGGCTTTTGTATTGTTATCCTGAGGAAATTGACGAGGAACTTATTAATGAAATATCTAATAATGATAAGGTAGTTAAGTACCTGGATATTCCATTTCAGCATACCAGTGACAAAATATTAAAGGTCATGGGCAGGAGGGGAACATCAGAGGATTATAGAAAGCTTATAAAGGACTTGAGGGCTAAAGTTCCCGGGATTGTACTAAGAACCTCTGTAATTGTAGGCTTTCCCGGAGAAACCCAAGAGGATTTTAGTGAACTTTATGATTTTTTTAATGAATATAAGGTTGACAGACTCGGTGTTTTTTCTTATTCTAAAGAAGAGAATACTCCTGCAGCAAAATTAAAAAATCAAATCAGCAGCAAAACAAAGCAAGCTAGATTTGATACTATGATAAACCTTCAAAAGGAAACTATGGACTTAATTAACAGGCAAAGGCTTGACAAAGTCTACCCTACAATAGTTGAAGGAGTTGCTGATGACGGGATTTTCTATACAGGGCGTACTTACGCCGAAGCACCTGAAATTGATAGTCTTATTTACTTTACAAGTGAAGAGCCCGTCCAAACAGGGGACATAGTAAATGTTAAGATTATGAATATAGATAATTATGATTTAATAGGAGCTGTTGTTAATGAATTTACCGAATAAGTTGACCTTGTCAAGAATTTTACTGGTACCGATTTTTATGATTTTTATACTCCCTATTCCTGAATGGGTAGTAAACAGTGAGTATTTAACTTTTTTACACTCCCAGATGGTAGCACTTAATGAATTTATAAAGGGTACAGGCAAATACATTGCTGCGGGGATATTTATTATTGCATCGCTAACAGACGGTGTGGATGGATATATTGCGAGGAAAACCAAACAGGTAACAAGAATGGGCAAATTTTTGGATCCGGTTGCAGATAAACTTTTGGTCACAGCTGCACTTATTGTGCTTCTTCAAAACGGTATGCTCAGCGGATGGGCTGCAATGTTTATAATAGGCAGAGAGTTTATTGTAACGGGCTTAAGGCTTATAGCAGCTGGGGAAGGCATAGTTATAGCCGCAAGCAACTGGGGAAAAATAAAAACTGCTACTACCATGGTTGCAATAGTGTTGTCTATATTGGAGAATTTCCCGTTATCCCAATTCACAGATTTTCCATTTGACAGGGTAACAATGTTTATTGCAGTTATAGTAACAATCTATTCAGGCTATGACTATATTGCCAAGAACAGCAAGGTATTGGATTACGGTAAATAAAGGTTTTGTTACTTACAATTCAGATTGGATTATTTAAAGAAAAGGTTACGATTGTATGGCGTAGCCTTTTCTTAATGTTCAGGAAATTATGGTGTATTATACACCATAATTTTTCCTCAAAAAATAATTTTCTTGTTAATTTTAAGTTAAATATTGCATATAATCTGATTATATAATATACTCTTGGTATCAGAATATATTATCTGGTAATAATTATTATAGTTATAAGAATCAACGATTTTATAAAAAACCTAGAGGTGTGGTTAATGAGCAGGTCATCGCTGCATAAGAAAGAACGGCACAAAACTCTTATAGAAAAGATTAATGAAGACCCTTTTTTAACGGATGAGGAGTTGGCCGAAAAATTTAGCGTAAGTATACCTACCATAAGGCTTGATAGATTGGAACTTGGTATTCCTGAGCTTAGAGAAAGAGTAAAGAACGTAGCTGAAGAAAGCTATAGAAAAGTAAAATCACTGCAGGTAAAGGATTTTTTTGGAGAGCTTTTAGATATTACGTTAGGAAAGTATGGCATATCAATATTACAAACAGATGGCAGCATGGCTTTTGAAAAAACAAAAATAATCCGGGGACATTTTATATATTCCATGGCAGAATCTCTGGCAATAGCAGTAATAGATGCACATGTTGCTCTTGTAGGAGTTGCAAATATCAAATACAAAATGCCGGTGTATTCGGGAAATAAACTCGTTGCGAAGGCAGAAGTAAAACAGCAAAGAAATAATAACTATATAGTATGGGTAAAAATAACGGAGAGACAGGTAGAGGTCTTTAGAGGAAAATTTATATTAGTATCCCTTGAAAAAGTCGACAAAAAATAGTAAAGTATGATATGGGATTTTTGGATATTATATGTATAGGGAATTTGTATAGCATATCATATTAAAAATTATATTAAGTTCTAGGGAGTGAAAGTATTGCTTATTATGGTTGACGCAATGGGTGGAGATAATGCCCCATATGAAATAGTAAAAGGTTGTATGGATGCTATTAATGAAAATGATGATTTTGATATTCTCCTGATTGGAGATAAGAGCAAGATTAATAGCATTTTAAAAGAAAATGATTTCAACAATAAAAGACTGGATGTTTTCCATACGACTGAAGCCATTACGAATGAAGATAGTCCTGTAAAGGCCATTAAGAGAAAGAAGGACTCTTCAATTGTAGTTGGACTGGAAATGATAAAGGACAAAAAGGCAGATGTCTTCCTATCGGCAGGAAATACTGGTGCGTTAATGGCAGGCTCCAAAATTATTTTAGGTATGTTAGAGGGTGTAGACAGACCGGCCCTAATGAGTTTTTTACCAACGAGTAAAGGGCTATCAGTTATTGTTGATGCGGGTGCCAATACAATGTGCAAACCTGTTAATCTATTACAGTTTGGCGTAATGGGATCTTTATATATAAGTGAAGTCTTTGATGTTAAAAATCCAAAAGTGGGTATAGTTAATGTCGGAGCTGAAGAAAATAAAGGGAATGATCTTGTAAAGAGTTCATACTCAATGTTAAAGCAGGCTAATATAAACTTTATAGGCAACATTGAAGGGCGGCAGGTTTTAGATGGAGATGCGGACGTTATAGTCTGTGATGGATTTGTCGGAAACGTGCTTATAAAAACTCTTGAAGGTGCTGCAGGTTATTTGTTCGGCAGTCTTAAAGGTATATTCAACAAGAATGTCATAACAAAACTTTCGGGAGCACTTGTAAAGAAAGAGTTGAAAAAATTCAAAAAACATATGGATTATACAGAGTATGGAGGAGTTCCATTACTCGGAGTTAACGGAAAAGTAATTAAGGCTCATGGAAGCTCTAATGCAAAAGCTATCAAGAATGCCGTTATAAGAGCAAAGAGCTATGTAAAGAGCAACGTTTTGGAGCAGATAAGAGAAGATTTTAAGAATATGGAGGTTGAAGATATTGAGTAATGAAAGATTTGGAATTGGCGTTTTAGGTTTGGGAATAAGTATACCTAAAAATGTTCTTTCTAATAGTGATCTTGAAAAAAAAGTTGATACTTCTGATGAATGGATAACCAAAAGAACAGGTATTTCAGAAAGAAGGATTCTTGATAAAGATATGCCAGCCTTTACATTGGGTGCTGAGGCTGCAAAGATGGCAATAGAAGATGCAGGATTGACTCCTGAAGACATTGACCTTATAATAGTTGCTACTGAGACACCTGACTATCTGACTCCATCATCAGCCTGTATGATACAAAAACACATAGGTGCAACGAAAGCTGCTGCTTTTGATTTGAATGCCGCTTGCTCAGGTTTTATGTACAGCTTGACTGTAGCAAAGCAATTTCTCCAAACAGGTTTTAACGGATATAAAAACATACTTGTTGTGGGCTGTGAGGGACTTTCTAAGGTGACCGACTATGATGACAGAGCTACATGTATCCTTTTTGGAGATGGGGCAGGAGCTATGGTTTTAGGTAAGGTTGAAGAAGGATATGGAATACTCTCCTCATATATGGGTGCAGACGGTAATGAGGGACATAATATTACAATGCCATGCTGCTATAACACTGAAGAGGATATAAGTGTAAGAGAGCATGAGAATAAAAGGGTAATATGGATGAATGGATCCGAGGTGTTCAAGTTTGCGGTAAGGGTTATGGAACAGTCTACATTAAGAGTTCTTGATGATAAAAACCTATCTTTGGACGATGTGGATCTTATAGTTCCTCATCAGGCAAATATCAGAATTATTGAAGGAGCCACCAAAAGGCTTAATGTTGCAAAAGAAAAGGTTTACTCCAATCTGAAAAAATACGGAAATACATCATCTGCATCAATTCCAATAGCATTATATGAAGCAATTCAGGATGGCCTTGTGAAAAAGGGTGACAACATTGTTATGGTAGGATTTGGTGGAGGTCTTACCTGGGGATCTGTGCTTCTAAAATGGAATAAATAAAGTCATTTCATAAATATAATACAGTTAATTTGGAGGTAATAATGGGTAAGTTAGCTTTTATTTTCCCTGGTCAGGGAGCACAAAGTGTTGGTATGGGGAAGGAAATCTGTGAAAACTTCAAAGCTTCCTCCGATATTTTTGAAGAAGCATCTGAAAGCCTTGGTTTCGATATTAAAAAAATGATTTTTGAGGGTGATATTGAAACATTAAAAATCACAGAAAATACTCAGCCTACTATACTTACAACAAGTATTGCATGTCTTATGCCATTACTGGAAAACGGCAAAAAGCCTGATGTAGTAGCAGGATTAAGCCTTGGGGAATATACAGCACATGTAGCAGCATCTACTATGCTTTTTAAAGACGCTGTAGCCCTTGTTAAGAAAAGGGGTAAATATATGCAGGAGGCTGTTCCTTTAGGGGTTGGCACAATGGCTGCCATACTTGGTCTTGAGGGTCAGGATGTTATTGATTGCTGTAAGGAAGCTTCTTCAGTGGGGATTGTAGAGCCTGCGAACTTTAATTGCCCCGGTCAGGTTGTTGTTGCAGGGGAAGTTAAGGCCGTTGAAAAAGTTGTTGAGCTGGCAAAGGAAAAGGGAGCGAAGCGTTCAATGGTATTGCCTGTAAGTGCACCTTTCCACTGCAGCATGTTAAAACCTGCAGGTGATAAGCTTGCTTTAGAGCTGGGGAACATCAATCTAAATGAGTTTAAGTGTCCTTTGGTCACTAATGTTACTGCCAAATACATAAATGATACGTCAGTGGTTAAGGACTTATTGGTCAGACAGGTTTCCAGCCCAACTCTCTGGGAAGAAAGCGTAAAATCCATGCTTAATGACGGCGTAGATACATTTGTTGAAATAGGCCCTGGAAAAGCTTTATCAGGGTTTATTAAGAAAATAAACAAAGAAGCAAGAACTTTCAATGTAGAAGACATGGAATCACTTAAAAAGACACTTAGTGAGATGTAATGGGAGGAATGAATACTATGCAGCTAAAGGGGAAAACTGCAGTTATTACTGGTTCTTCCAGAGGCCTTGGAAAGTCAATTGCTTTGAAGCTGGCTCAATTGGGTGCTAACATTGTTTTAAACGGCAGTTCGGATGCTGTTTTTAAGACCGCAGAAGAATTTAAGGCAGCAGGTTACAATGTAATTGTTATAAAAGGAAATGTCCGTAATGAGGACGATGTTAAGCAGATGGTCAATTCTGCGGTAGAAGCATTTGGAAGCATTGACATTCTTGTTAACAATGCAGGTGTAACAAAAGATAAGCCTTTGGCTATGATGTCTTTACAAGATTGGGATGATGTTTTGGATATTAACCTTAAAGGGGCATTCTTATGTACTAAGTATGCTTCAAAGGTTATGATTAAAAAGAGGACGGGAAAAATTATCAATATTGCGTCGGTAGCTGGTAGATATGGTAATCCGGGACAGATTAACTATTCTGCTTCAAAAGCTGGGCTAATTGGTATGACTAAAACTGTTGCTAAAGAACTCGCTTCCCGCGGTATTACCTGTAATGCGGTTACACCAGGTCTTATTGAGAGCGATATGACCAATGTATTACCCGAAGAAGTCAGAAACAATTATTTAAAAAATATTCCGCTCGGAAGGTTTGGGACACCTGAAGATGTGGCTAATGTTGTGGCTTTTCTGGCTTCGAACGATTCAAATTATGTAACTGGGCAGGTAATAGATATTGACGGCGGGCTGGTAATGTAATAATATCTTTATGTGAAAGTTTTACCAACACATTCACAAATTGATGTTAAATATTAACCCCCTGTGGAAGGAGGTGAATGAATAGTGTTTGAAAAGGTTAAAAAAATTATCGTAGAACAATTAGGTGTTGAAGAAGACGATATTGCCTTAGAATCTTCATTTATTGACGATTTGGGAGCGGATTCACTAGATATAGTTGAGCTTATTATGGCGCTTGAAGAAGAATTTGATATTGAAATTCCTGACAGCGAGGCAGAAAAGATTGCAACAGTAGGTGACGCTGTAGATTTCATTAAGAATAACTCATAAAAAAAAGTCCCTATAAAGGGGCTTTTTTTTCAAAACGGATAAAACTTGAAACAATAACTAAAGTTACCATTATCACACGAATGGCAATTTTATTAAAATAAATTCTTAATTAAACAAAGTAAGTTTTAAAAAGTAATTTTTAATATGAAAGTTTCGATTGCAAATATATAAGGAGGTTGTTTTATGAAAAAGAGAGTCGTAATAACAGGACTGGGTGTTATCTCATCATTAGGGTTTGAAGTTAATAAGTTCTGGAATTCAATAAAGGAAGGTAAATGCGGTATAAGCACTATTGAACGTTTCGATATATCAAACTATACAACAAAAGTTGCAGCTGAAATCAAGGATTTTGATCCGACTGTATACGTTGATAAAAAGGAAGCAAAAAGGATGGACAGATATACTCAGTATGCTATGGCTGCTGCGAAGGAAGCTGTAGAGATGTCACGCCTTGATTTGGAAAAGGTTGATAAGCACAGATTCGGATGTATCGTAGGTTCAGGTATAGGGGGCATCGAAACCTTTGAAAACCAGCATGAAACATTAATGAATAAAGGACCGGGAAGGGTAAGCCCATTCTTTATACCAATGATGATTGCAAACATGGCTTCCGGTCGTATCGCAATACAGTATGGTGCAAAGGGATTCAATGAGACTGTTATAACAGCATGTGCTACATCTACAAACGCCATTGGAGATGCTTTCAAGGTAATTCAGCGTGGAGATGCTGATATAATGATTACAGGTGGTTCTGAAGCTGCCATCACTCCTATATCAATTGCAGGTTTCTGTTCAATGAAGGCGATGTCTACAACAGAAGATCCAAGCGATGCATGCAAGCCATTTGATGCTGGAAGAAATGGATTTGTAATGGGTGAAGGGGCTGCAATAATCATATTGGAAGATTATGAACATGCGGTTGCCAGAGGTGCCGAAATTATTGCAGAGGTTATTGGATATGCTTGTACAAATGATGCTTTTGACATAGTTGCACCAGCACCGGAAGGTGAAGGCGGAGCAAGATGTATGAGTCTTGCCGTTAAAGATGCGGGAATTAAGCCGGAAGATGTAGACTATATAAATGCACATGGCACATCAACAGAGTACAACGACAAGTATGAAACAGCCGCTATCAAAACTGTTTTCGGTGCCCATGCCAATAAGCTTGCGGTAAGCTCAACAAAATCCATGACAGGACACCTTTTAGGTGCTGCAGGTGCTATAGAAGCAATAATTACATCGTTGGCATTAAAAGAAGGATTTTTACCTCCAACAATTAATTACAAAAATCCTGATCCTGAGTGTGATCTCGATTATGTTCCTAATGTTGGACGCAGTGCGGATATAAAATACGCAGTATCCAATTCATTAGGTTTTGGAGGACACAACGCTTCTATAGTATTAAAGAAATTTGAATAAATTAAAGTGTGTGCAAAACACATATTAAATATTAGTCACGATCAGAAAAAACTTCCGCTATAAATTTCGCTCATGTGTTGACTTAGCCCGTCAACACCCGCTCAAAAGCGGAAGTAATTTTTTGATCATAACCTAAGCACAGAATAGAGGACGTGACATACGTCCTCTATTGGTGTCTGGAAACTATATAATATTAGGTTTTGGAGGCTTTATGATTAACTTGGAAATTCTATTGGAGAGTATTGGCAGCTTTGAAGAGCGGATAAACTACAAGTTTAAAAATAAAAAGAATATTATTTTAGCACTTACTCACAGCTCGTATGCTAACGAGAACAGAAATGAAAGGCTTTCAAGCAATGAAAGACTGGAGTTCCTAGGTGATGCAGTATTGAACATTATAATAAGCGAAACTATTTATAATAACTACCCCAATTTGTCGGAGGGTCAACTTACCAAAGTAAGGGCGAATATTGTTTGTGAACAATCTCTGGTAAAGTGCTCCAACAACATTGAAGTAGGTAAGTTTCTTCTTTTGGGAAAAGGTGAAGACATAAGCGGAGGAAGGACAAGGACTTCAATTTTGTCCGATGCATTTGAAGCTGTTATCGGTGCCGTTTATCTTGACGGAGGCATGAAAAATGCAAAAGCCTTTGTATACAGCCAGATGGAACACTTGATAAAGGATTCTGTTTCAGGCATTATTTTTCTAGATTACAAAACTCAGTTCCAGGAGATTGTGCAAAAAGACGGCGAAAAGAAAATTGCTTATGAAATAGTTGAGGAGAACGGGCCGGATCATGACAAGGAGTTTGTAGCACAGGTAAAGGTAGCTGAAAGAATTATCGGAAAAGGTAAAGGGAAAAGTAAGAAGGAAGCGGAGCAGGCTGCTGCCAAGGCGGCTTTGGAAATGCTCAGCACAAAATAAAATGTCGCAAAAGGTGATATTGTGGGTAAAAAGCATATGATAATCCCTGTTTTTATTCCTCATAAGGGCTGTCCCTTCGATTGTATTTACTGCAATCAGAAAATAATCAGCGGGCAAACCGAGGAAATGACAGTTGAAAAGATGCGTGAAACTATAGAGGCACATCTATCTACTGCAGGGGAAGACAGTTACATTGAAATAGGATTTTACGGAGGAAGCTTTACCGGTATTGACACCCAAAGACAAATACAGTTTTTAGAAGCTGCCGATATGTATTTTAACCTTGGAAAAATTAAAGGAATAAGGCTTTCTACAAGGCCCGATTATATAGACCCCGAAATTGTGGGCAGATTAAAAAAGTATAATGTAAATACTATTGAGCTTGGTGTTCAGAGCCTTGATGAAGAAGTTCTTAGAATAAGCGGCCGCGGACACAGTGCAGATGATGTATACAAGGCTGTAAGACTTATCAGGGAAAGCGGAATAGAACTTGGAATTCAGACTATGATAGGTCTTCCGGGCTCAAATACTAAGAAGGATATTGATACAGCAAAAAAAGTAGTGGATCTTAAGCCAAGCATTGTAAGGATTTATCCAACGCTTGTTGTTAAAAATACTTATCTTGAAAAAATGTTTAAGGATGGAAAATATATCCCCTTAGATGTTGAAGAAGCAGTTGGTCTATGTGCAAAACTTCTGGATATTTATAATAAAAATGACATAAAGGTTATAAGAATAGGCTTGCAGCCTACAGATAATATTAACAGCGATTTTGATGTTGTAGCAGGACCTTTTCATCCATCCTTCAGACAATTAGTGGAGTCAAGGCTGTGGCTGTGCAGGATAGAAAATTATTTAAAAGAGTATTCATTATTTCATGAACGTGATATAATTATATATACAGGAAAAAAATACATTTGTGAAATCATTGGACAAAGGAGGGGTAATATCGAATACCTTAAGAATAAATACGGTTTCAAAAGTATTTTAGTAAAATGTATTGAGGATGTAAACACGGAATTTTTCATAAGGGGGTCGTAAATAACAATAAAATTTGAAGATTTATAAGAAAATTTGCAGGAATTTAAAAACTAGTGTAGAATTATAAGTACGTATTATTTAACACTGATATATAGATAAAATATTTGATTATTTGTAGGGGGATAAGTGTATGGAAGTTCTTAAAGTATCGGCTAATTCTCAGCCTAAATCTGTAGCAGGGGCTCTAGCAGCGGCATTGAGGGATCGTAATTGTGCGGAAATTCAAGCAGTTGGAGCCGGTGCAGTAAATCAAGCAGTTAAGGCTATTGCCATTACTAGAGGTTTTGTTGCACCAAACGGAATTGATTTGGTAGCGGTACCTGCATTTTCAGAAGTCAGCATCGATGGGGAAGAAAGAACAGCTATAAAATTCTTAATACAACCTAGGTAAAAGAATAATCTCAAGCCTGTTCATTAGTAAAATAATGGACAGGCTTTTTAATATGAACGAATATTACAGGAATTTTACATATTTCTAAATAATGACTTTAGTAACTATACTTTTGGCAATAAACTATGTATACTTAAGGAAGATTTATCACTTTTGATTAGAGAGTCAATTTTAGGGGGAGACGTATGAATAGAGAAAGAGTTTTATCTTATTTTCTTGTAATTATCATGATTTTGTCGTTATTTAGTCCGCAGGTGATGGCACAAGATAATGGAGGTAACGTACAGAGCTATGATGAGGAGTCGTTTTATAAGGTTTTTATGGACAGAGAGTTTGGTAAAGAGGTGCTGGCGGCTTTAAGGGCAAATCCGGATAACGTAGATTGGTCTTTAGTTAATGATGAAAGCCTGGCTGCTATAAAAAGTATTAAACTGGGTAATGGAGTTTTAAATCTAAAGGGTATGGAAAAACTATCCGGGCTTGAAAAGCTTTATATTCAATGTACGGAAGTTAGTGAATTCCCTGATAACATTGAAAACAGCCTTAAAAATCTCAAATCCCTGTCCTTGGACCGCAATCGTAAACCATTGACAGTACCGGCGTTTGCATCCTTGACAGAATTTTTCGCTCTGTCAGGGCAAGCTATAACAATGGAATCCAAAGCCTCATTCGAATTGATGTCTAACCTCAAAACATTGCATTTATCGAACTCAAAAATTACAGATAACATATCAGTATCGAAAGTCATCGATTATTCAAAGTTTCAGGAGCTTGAAAGCTTATACATATGCGATGCTGGATTGGACTCACTGCCGGACGGTATTAAGGAGCTTAGTAAGCTAAAGGTTTTGGATGTAAGCTCAAATTCCATTGGATCTGTACCAAATGGATTCTTTGAAAATTTAAAAAATATAGGACATCTAAGAATGAGTGGCTGTAAATTAAGTTCTATTCCTGATGATATCCTTAGTATTACAGACTTATCATATCTGGATATATCATATAATCATATAAGCTCTTTACCATCTATTAATAATGTATCTAGCTCATGCAGTACGCTAGATTTAAGTGGTAATAAAATAAATGTTTATCAGGATGATTTTTTTGATTCATTTCCCAATCTGTCCAATTTACATTTAGATGATTGTGGCCTAAGTGAAATTCCTCAAATTTTATTGAAATTGGAAAAGCTAACATATTTAAGTTTAGGGAGAAATCTTCTAGAAAATGCAATCAAAAACAGTAATTTTATAAGAAACTTTGAAAATCTACAAGGAATTGATCTTTCCAACTGTCAGCTAACTGAGTTTCCATTGCAAATTGGTGAATTGCCCCATCTATTTTCCCTAAATCTTTATAATAATAACATAAGAAATTTTCCGGACAGTGATGCTTTACAGGGCAAATTTGATAACCTTAGGTATCTTGATATGGTAAGCTGCAATCTTACTGAGTTTCCTGACCTGGCATGTTTTCCGAATATATCCAATTTGGATTTGCAGGGCAACTTCATTAATAGTGTACCTGAAGATATGGATCTAAGCAAAATGGAATATGGGTATATTGATTTATCAAACAATTATTTTATCAGCATTCCAAAACTATTTATTGAGCATGCAAAGTCCAATATTTGGATAAATTTATCAGAAAACTTTATAAAAAATGATGATGTGTTGCCTGAAAGCATAAGTGTTAGCCCAAATCAGCTTATTTTTAAAGATATGCCGCCTTATTTTGTATCTAATCAGAGTGTTGATATGTCTTTGTATTTATCTACCGAGGACAAACTTTATTCTAGTGTGGCGGAGGATATATATGCAGTAAAAAACCTGGTGGAATATACAGTAGCAAAGGACGGACAAATAATCGACGGACTTATAGATAATGATGGTAAGCTTACAATAGTTGATAAAGGAACATATGTAATTAGTGCAAAACTTAAAGATGCAGAGGAAGGAAATCCTTATGCAAAAGCTAGTACATATGTTGAAGTTATTTATAGCAGTGATTTTTATAACGAGGAAAAGTTCAAAGCCGCATTTCCGGATGAGGCTTTCGGATTTGAGGTGTTGAAAGCTTTAGACGCAGTAACCGGTAGTGTTTATAGTGTGGATTACAAAACAGTAGATTGGCAAAGGGTTAATGATGTACGATTATCCCAAATTAAGCATTTATACGTTTCTAATGATGGCGTGTCCGATTTAACAGGATTGGAAAAGCTAAATGGACTACAAAATCTAAATATATCCTATTCAAAGATCAATGGGTTTCCAAACGATATCGAAAGCAAGCTTTCAAATCTGAAATCTTTGAGCCTTTCCGATAATGTAAACGCAATCACTGTACCTAAATTTGCAAATCTTACTAACCTTATATGTGGTTATGTATCCAGTCAGGCATTGTCAGTAGTCCAGAATATTACAAAGGATTCAATAGATTCAATTTGTTCCATGAAGAATTTAAAGAGCTTGTCACTTAATAATGCAAAAGATTTGAATCAAAATTTGGTTCTGGCTAATTCTATAGATTATACCAAGCTTCAAAACCTCGAAAAATTGGAAATTTTAAACAATGGATTTGAAGAGCTGCCGAAGGGTATTGAAACACTAAAGAACCTTGTGTCAATTGACTTATCATATAATAATTTAAAGTCATTGCCAAGCTATTTCGAAACATCCTTTCCTAACTTACAGGATATATCGTTAAAAAGTTGTAAGCTGGAATCATTTCCTGATGTTATCTCGAAATTAACAAATTTGTATACTTTGGATCTAGGAAGCAATGATTTAAAAGAAATACCCAAAGACAAAGGGCTTGCAGCATTAAAGAACTTAAAATGGTTAGACCTTAGTAAATGCGAATTAGCAACATTTCCTGAGGACATTTTAAAACTTAATAACCTTAATTATTTATATTTATCCCATAATAAAATTAAAAGCCTGCCTTCTAACATGGATGCAATATGGAATCTGTGGTCTTTGGATATATCAAATAATGAATTTGAAAGATTTCCAGAAGAAGTTCTCAATCTATATACTTTAAAGGGATTATCACTTAATGAGAATGTAAATATAAAAGAAGTACCCGGTGGAGCTGAGGGGATAGGCAAACTTAAGCAAATATCAAGCATTGGCCTAAGCAATTGCGGATTGAAACAGGTCCCTGATTTTAGTGCTAATACTAATCTTTACATGATAAATCTATCTAGTAATAATATTCTGAAAATCCCTGATGATTTTAATTTGCCAAGTAAAACGATAAATTATGTTGACTTTTCAAATAATAATATTTCAAGTATACCAGTATCAATCATTAATGATGCAAAGAACTGGAACTCAACATACTGGTTTTCACAAAACTATTTAACCCCTTTTGTGGGCCAGCTCTCTAATAGGATTATTATAGAAAATTCTAAACAGCTTGCCTTTAAATCAAGCATGCCGGAGAGCTTTGACGCTTCAAACAAGTTTGATTTAAAAAACTATATAGTATATAAGATTGGAAATGAGACAGAAAGCAGTAATGGGCTGGAAAATGCTGTAGAATACTGCTATATGGATAGTGGAGGAAATGTAAATCTTGTAGAAGACGGAGTATTAAGTATAGATAAGCCTGGTACCTATACTGTTAAAGGTATTATAAAGGGAGCGGACTCAACTAATGTAAATGCTGTTGCAACTAGAGTACTTTCTGTTGATGCTGTCGCAACGCCTTCACCGACTACAACTCCGTCGCCGACGCAAGCAAGTCAGGCTCCTGTACCGCCGCCGGTTCAGTCAACAGTACAGGCATCCCCGACGCCTACCCTCGCAATTGTAACTATGCCTGTTGATGATAAGGGGGTTCCGGCAGTTAATCCAAACGGATTAATCATAACCGCAGATAAAAACAAGACTATAGTGGATATAAAAGCAAGCGAAGACTATATGACCAAAATGATTAAAAACAAGGTTTGTGAAATAGACCTTTTTAAAGAAATCAATACTATAAGCAGCATGGTAAATATCCCTGAAAACTTTATTAAAAGCCTTGACGAAAAGGGAGTAAGTGACATAAGGCTGATTACGCCGTTTATCACCATTAGATTTAGCATAAAGGAATTTGCTTCAAAGGATATATCCAAGCTTTCAATAAACCTTGGAAAAAGGTCCGACTTAAGTCTTACTAAAGAGCAAAAGAGAATAATAGGACCTTCAGAGGTTATTTATATGGCATTTGAAGTAGAGAATGCAGACGGTAAAAAGACTGAATTAAAGAAGACCAAAAGCCCGATAAGTATAAAACTTCCTTATGAATTGGAAGGTAAAAATGACAGGCTTACTTTATACAGTTTAGGCACTGAAGGTGAAATAGATAACCTTGCTGCAAAGTACGATGAGGCTTTAAAGGCCGTCACAACCAAAACAAAAACAATTGCCTCTGTATCGGTAGTAAATAACAGTATCCAGTATAATGATGTGAAAAAGGGCAATTGGGCACAAAATTACATAGAAGTCATGTCCGCAAAGGGAATTGTTAAGGGTTATGAAAACGGCATATTTAAGCCTGATCTTAATATTACAAGAGCGGAGTTTGCTTCCATAATAACAAGGCTCTTGAAGCTTGAAGCAAGTGGCCAAAGCACGTTTACAGACATAAAAGATGGCGATTGGTATAAAGATGCTGTAATGGCAGCGGCAGAGGCTAATATAATTACCGGCTGGAAGGGCAAATTCATGCCCAATGACAGGATCACAAGAGAAGATGCGGCTGTAATGATTTCAAGGGCGTTAGCATATGTCAACGGCCTTTCGGAGGATCACGGAGGTGAGCTGACGTTCAGGGATAAAAAGAAAATATCTCTGTATGCAGAAGAACATATCAGGTTTGTAGTTGGTAAGGGGATCATGTCAGGTAAAGCTGATAGCTATTTTGATCCTAAAGGCTACACAACAAGGGCCGAAGTAGCAAAAATGGTTTACATGCTCTTTGAACAGATGTAGGGATTAAACTATATAAATAACATAGTCCTGAAATAATTTTGCAACTATTTATAAACTAAAAAACTAAAGACTAAGATTGGAGTTGCAGCAATTGAAAAAAGTCAAAAAAGCATATGCAAGAAGTGATGAAAGAAATAAAATCCAAAATATACTTGCTATATGTGTGGTGATATTTACAGTAGCATTTATACCCATTATAGTGAGACTGAAGATTTTTGAAGACCCGGCTAATACTTTACCCGATGCATATGACTTTTTTGCCTTTTGGAAATCATGGGCATTATACATAACTGCTATTGCCGCATTAATTCCTTTGTTTATAGCATTAAAGAATTTTTTGTTTAATAAAAAGCAAGAAGCAATAATAAGCATAATAAGTAAAGAAAAGAGAATATTTCTAATATTAACGGGTCTTTATCTTGCAGCATGCTTATTTTCGACCATACTTTCCAAAAACATAAGCATTGCATTGTTTGGATATAGGTGTCAAAGTGAAGGCTTTTTTACAATTGCTTCAGTATTTATAATTACTGCCTGCGGAATGCTTTTTATAAAAGGCTGCAAAATAAATTTAATTTATAAAGCTATATACATTTCTGCCGGTATTATTTTTATTATAGGTATTTTTCAGTTTATTGGGCTTGACCCATTTAAGGCAGATTTGATAAAGAGCATTATAATTCCAGGTAAATATGGGGACCTGGCAAACAGTATACTATTTCCCGATAATCCGTCATCATCCTTTAGAAACTCTATTTATTCAACCCTTTACAATTCAAATGTTTTTGGTACTTATGCTGCATTAATAATGGTTTTTTCCATGTCCAGGGCCATTTATTCAGCAGATAAAAAGCATAGGATGTTTTCTCTTTTTATCATGTCGCTGGCTTTATTCACATTGATAAACTGTTTTTCAAGAGGTGCCTACCTTGGAGCAGCATTTGGAAGCATAGTAATAGCACTAATGACTTTGAAAAGAATTAAGAATTATTATAAAAGCATAATACCTGTTGCTATTATTATTGTTTTGGTGATTATCGCAGCCGCACTGATAGGTAAAGGCAAAGTTTTTGAAAGGCTGTCTACTGTCGATATTGATACCCAGGATGCTGCTACGGGTGTTACCGAGAGGATTAGTGACTTTAGTTTGATAAATAATAAATTGATCCTTTTTTTTAATAAAAGAAGCCTTAACATAGAAAAAAGAGGCAATGACCTTGTGTTTTCGGATACTGAGGGCAGAGAAATGACCATTGATTATTCGCCAGAGGATGAAGGATATAAAATAAACAAGGACAATTATCGTGACTTTATCGTGTTTGCAGACCGGGAAAATCTATTTGTGAAGAAGAAAAATGCACTTTTAAGATTCATTATTAGGGATGATGGGTTTATTCTTGCGGATGCTGCAGGAAAGGAAGCCAAAATAAGTGGGCCTCAGTCAGGTGTTTTTACCGGAAGGGAAAGGTTTGCATCGGGTAGGGGATACATATGGTCAAGGACAATTCCCCTTATCAAAAAAAACATTGTAGTTGGCAGCGGCCCTGATACATTTTATTATGCTTTTCCACAGGATGACTACCAGGGTAAGCTCAAGTTTATGTACAATGCCTATATAAATATCGATATGGCACACAATATATTCCTACAAAAAGCCATTGAAACAGGCGGATTTTCTATGATAATATTTGTCATAATTATTATATGGATGCTGCTATCAGCTTTCAGGAAATCAAGTGCATTAATGCTGGCTATTACTGTTGTCTACTGCGTTTGTGGGCTTTTTACAGATGAAAACATATGTACCATGATTGTTTTCTGGCCCCTTATAGGTATTGAATTTGCAAATTTGTACTCATCTGATGGAAGTGAATGAGCAAGTTTATGAAGGTATATTTATTGAAAAATAAAGGTATTGAATGTAAAGATGCATATAGAGAAGATAAATGCAGGTATAACCCTTAAGACAATCTTGACATTGTTGAATATTATATAGTAAATTACAATAAAATAAAGAAATTTGGAGTGATAGTAGAAATGGATGATAACCCTGATGATATACAAAGTAGTAAAGCACTATGTGAGTCATTTTTAGGATCTAAGAATCGGTTAATAACAAGTTTTAGTAAAAGGCTTTAAATCCAAAAGACAGGATTAGTATGCCTTTTTTTAGTACGTTAAACTATTTACATGGAGGATGAAAATTTGTTTCCCGAGATTCTATTATTTGTAATGCTTATAGTGTTGGTTGGGTTTTTTAATGTATCTGAGGCTGCTTTGATTTCGTTAAATGACAACAAAATAAAATTAATGTCTGAAGAACAAAATAAAAAAGCAAAGCTGCTTAAAATACTTGTTGAAGAGCCAAGCAGGTTTCTTGCCACCATTCAGATAGGTATAGCTTTCTCCTACATTCTTGCCAGTGCTTTTATTGCGGAAAATTTTGCAATAAGGGTTGTAGATCTAATTAAGCTGACAAATCTTTCTTTATCTGAATTATGGCTTAAAAACATTTCAATGGTTATAATTACAATAGTGTTATTATATTTTACGCTTGTTTTGGGAGAAATGGTGCCAAAGAAATTGGCTGTGAAAAAGGCTGAGGGAGTGGCAAGATTTGTTGCAGGGCCTTTGTATTTTCTATCGATTTTGTCTTACCCATTTATTAAAATACTTACGGTGTCAACGGGATTTTTAGTAAGGATGTTTGGTGTTGATCCAAATGAAGATGAAGAACAGGTCACAGAAGAGGAAATCAGATTGTTGGTGGATGTGGGAGAAGAAAAAGGCACCATTGATGAAACTGAGAAAGAAATGATTAATAATATTTTTGATTTTAACAATAAAATTGTTTCAGATATTATGACTCACAGGACTGACATAGAGGCTCTTCCTGTGGATGCAAGCTTAAATGAGGTAACTTCCTTCATAAATTCTGAAAAGTATTCCAGAATACCGATTTATGAGGATAATATAGACAACATAATAGGAGTAATGCACTCAAAGTACATTATTCAGTATTTGGCTGAGGAAGGTGACAAGAAGAATTTTAGCCTGAGAGATATTATAAGGCAGCCATATTTTGTGCCAGCTTCAAAAAGAACAGATGAACTACTAAAAGAGCTTCAGAGAAACAAAACCCATATGGCGGTTATTATAGACGAATACGGAGGAACAGCCGGGATTGTTACATTGGAGGATTTGATTGAGGAGATTGTAGGAAACATATTTGATGAAGATGATGTAGAAGAAAAGGAAATGGAAAAAATAGATGATAATACATTCATCATAAATGGTGCTGTCAGTCTCGATGAAGTACAGGAAGCTCTCGGAGTAGACCTTCCAATAGACGATTATGAGACACTGAGCGGGTTTGTTATAGGCCAGATGGGGAGGATTCCTGAAAAAGGGGATACATCAACCATAGAGTTTAATGAATTGATGCTAAAGGTAGAAGAGGTGGAAGAAAAGAAAGTTTCAAAGATCAGGGTATGTAAAAACGGCAGCTGTGAATAAATTGACTGAGGAATTATGGTGTATACTGTACTCAATACAATTTCTCACGACAACGATTAAGAAAGCAGAATCGCAAGCGATTTTGTTCCAACATTTGGAGGATGGAACGTTAGAATGATTATATTTGTAAACACTTTGCTGGTGTTATTCTTTGTACTTATGAATGCGTTTTTCGTTTGTGCCGAATTTGCACTGGTTAAAGTAAGAAAATCAAGAATAGAAATACTTGCTTCCACTGGAAGTGTCCCTGCAAAATTTGCTTATAAAGTTGTAAACGATTTGAATTCTTATCTTTCTGCATGTCAGTTGGGTATTACATTGGCATCATTAGCACTTGGTTGGATCGGCGAACCTACCGTTTCCAAAATGATAGGTCCTTTGCTCCATAACTTCGGGTTATCCGAGAGTACTATACACTCTATATCCATTTTTGTAGGATTTTTCATAATAACCGGACTTCATATAGTATTAGGAGAGCTTGTGCCGAAATCACTTGCCATAATAAGCTCAGAGAGGTTTTCAATAGCAACGGGAATGCCGCTGTTTCTTTTCTTTAGAGCAACATATCCTATTATGTGGGTATTTAACCACACTACCAACTTTATATTAAAGCTGATGGGATATTCTATGATAGATGAGCATGAGGCAGCTCATACCGATGATGAGATCAAAATATTGGTTGAGGAAAGCTATAAGCATGGCCTTATTGATAAGGCAGAATATACTTATGTTGACAATATATTTGAATTTAACGAGAAAAATGTAAAAGACATAATGATTCCACGAATGGATATGGTATGTGTCTATAAAGAAGACTCATTTGAAACTATCCTAAAAACCGCAATGGATGAGAAGTACACACGATATCCGGTATGTGAGGGCGACAAGGATAATGTAGTAGGTTTTATACACATAAGAGATTTATATGAACAAAAAATCCAAGGTAATACAAAAAACATTAATGGTTTTATAAGGAATGTTATATCGGTTCCTGAGAGCATACCCATAAATGAAATGCTTAAAAGATTTAAGAAGGAAAAAATAAATATAGCGGTTGTCATTGATGAATACGGCGGCACAGCAGGTATGGTAACCATTGAGGATGTTCTTGAAGAGATAGTAGGAGATTTAACAGATGAGTATGATGAAGAGGAAGAAAAGGAAATTGAAACTCTAGATGATAACTCATATCGTGCTAAAGGTATTGTGGATTTGGATAAAGTTGCTGATTTAACAGGGGTAGAGCTTCCTGTTGATGAGTATGATACATTAAGCGGATTTTTAGTAGGGCAGCTTGGACGAATACCTGCTGAGACTGAAAACCCTGTTATAGAGTATGAAAAGCTTGTATTTAAAGTTGAAAAAGTAGAAGATAAGAGGATATTACTTGTAAAGATATGTAAACATAGTGAAGAGGAGCCAGCATAATGCAGGCTCCTTCACTTTTTAATGGAAAACTATGGCGAGATGTTTATAGCAATGCAGGCTTACTATTCAGCCACCAGTACTTCATAATTGTTAACAGTTATTTCCTTGCCGCCATAAGGAATATTGGCTCCACCAAATTCTTTTCTCACCTTGCCGGGGTGAACACCTCCATTATAATTAGCCCTGGCAGCGTATAAAGGTGTACCGTTTGATTCTCTGCCGCAAATGATCGCTCCATCAGGAATATCTCCGTTAGAAGCCGATACCCATTTACCTTTGCCTACCAAAACTTCATAAGGATTTACTTTTACTTCTTCGCCTCCATATGGAATGTTGGCGGCGCCAAATTCTTTTCTCACCTTACCGGGATGCACGCCCCCTTGATAAATTGCCCTTGCTGCGTATAAAACTGTACCATCCGACTCCTTTCCACATACAATTGCTCCGTCAGGAATTTGGCCATCTGTTGCACTAATCCATAATGACATAAAAATTTCCTCCTTTTAATCAAATAGTTTTGTTTATGTATCTTCCTTACATAGAACATTTTATCGTGTTTATTTGTATCTGTAATAAATTTACTGTAACATACAATAATTGGGGGCTAACTTGCTCAGTATCACAGATGAAATACAAAGGAGGAAGATAAAAAATATGGTGTTTAGGCAC
Organism: Pseudobacteroides sp.; assembly: GCF_036567765.1. Taxonomy (NCBI): domain Bacteria; kingdom Bacillati; phylum Bacillota; class Clostridia; order Eubacteriales; family Oscillospiraceae; genus Pseudobacteroides; species Pseudobacteroides sp. The sequence goes on along the minus strand of NZ_DATCTU010000004.1, from coordinate 106,661 downwards.
TTTTATTCTTATATACCCATTTCAAGATAGAATGATGATATAGGCTTGCCATTTAATTTTAGGTATCCATCAACATATGCCCTGTTACGGATAGTACCTACATCACCTGAGAAATCAGGAAAATGGTTTTTGCCCTTTTCAGCAGTATCCACGCCTGTTATTCGGTTGTTTTGGTGTAAAGTTGTTAAAAGGTATATTGTTTCTTTAGGCTTTCCATTTTCCAAATTTGAAGAAGACTCTCTTTGCTTCACTTCAATTGTAACACCATTCTGAGGAATATAATTATTGCTCGCACTGTCCAAAGCTGGGGCAGAAGGTGTTAAATTTATGGAAAGTGTACCGACTGAAGCAGGGTAAGGGGGACATTCTAAAGAGGGTGGATTACACCTGCTTATAATTTCACTGGATTCGGAAAATGGGTCAACTTCAAGCCAAAAAGGTCCCTTTAATTTTCCTTCTTCGTAGTAGAAACCCTCAAAAATAATTTTTTCTTTACTCAAATCCAGATACATTTCGCCCTTAACGTCTGTAAGATGCTGTGACTTTAATTTAGTATCAATTAGCTCCACCTGATTTATTAGCTGAAAGCGATATAAATTCTCACTTTCGTAATCAATTTCAACATCCACATATTCTATTTTTTCTTTGTCCTTTTCAAAAAAATAAGCAGACATTTTCAGGCATAGTTTGCCAAACATGATAGGTAGTGTGTTCATTTAAAATTCCTCCCTAAACTATATTATTTACTCGTCTCCAGTGTCCCTTAAACTATAAATCAAAGAGTTTCTTAAAGCTTTTGATATAGTATCTGCTAACTGGTACTTGCTCATTTAAACCTTCCATTTTTAATAAGTATGTATTATTGAACCAAGGTATGATTTCTTTTATTTTTGCAGTATTTATAATAAAGCTTTTGTGGCATCTGAAAAACCTTTTGGAGTCCAATCTGCTTTCAAAATAAGCTAATGTATCTTTGCTTTTATAAGTCTCACCATTAGATATACTTATTTTTACATTGCCATCTTCAGATGACAGATAGCTTATTTCAAAGGGGTCGCATAAAAATATTCTTTCATCTTTCCATACAGGAATCTTAATAATTTCATTTTGCATCGCTTCAAACTGTATTGCATGGTGCTTTTTTTTATATTTGACGGGGTCGTTTTCATGCATAAGTTTATTTATCCTGTTTATTGCCATTTCAATCCTTTGATCAGAATAGGGCTTTAAAACATAATCTATCGCATTTACCTCAAAGGCCTTTATAGCATACTCATCAAACGCTGTTACAAAAACTATTTTAATCCCTTCTTCGAACTTTAGTATTTCGGAAGCAGCTTCTAATCCACTCATTTCAGGCATCATTATATCAAGAAATACTGCATCGGGTTTTTGGTCAATAATGCCTTGCAAAGCTTCGAGTGGATCCTGATACATTCCAAGTATTTCAATATTTCCATACTTCGAAAGGTAATAGTGGAGATTTTCCAGACCCGCTTTTTCATCATCAACAAGTATTACTTTCATAACTTTCACCTTCCCACCTATATTATTGGAATTGTTATACATATAATGGTGCCTTTTCCTATGGCACTTTCTATCTTGATTTTTCTTTTATAAATTCTCTGTATTCGGCCTTTCACATTTGATAAGCCTATTCCCGAAGTTTTATCCGTTCCGTTAAGTATCGAATTGAGCTTTTCTTCTGTCATACCTACTCCATTATCCTCAATCACAATGTACAGCATATTGTCTGTTTTTTTCACTGAAAGCCTTACCGTTCCACCATTTTTAAGAGGAAGGATTCCATGCCTTACGGCATTCTCAACTAAAGGCTGAAGAATATAGGGGGGGACTTTGCACTCAATATTATTGTCAATTTCATAAACAATGTTTAATTTATCGGAAAATCTAGCCTTCTCAATTTCCAGATAAGACTTCACATGGAGAATTTCCGTATCAAAGTCTACAAATTCTTCATCATTTTTGAAGCTGAACCCACACCTCAGATAATCACTTAAATATAAGAGGAGCTGAATAGTTTTTTCTGAGGATGATCTGCTTACAGAAATTATAGTATTTAATGCGTTAAAGAGAAAGTGAGGTTTAATCTGAGCCTGCAGCATTCTGAGCTCAGACCTTAAAAGGAGTTCTTCCTGTTTTACCAGTTTTCTAAAAAGCATAAAGGATTGTACAAAAATGAACAAAAACAGTCCTATGGGAATATAGAAACCGGTTTTTATTATACCATAACCATTTAGGGTATCGTTTATGGTTATGAATACGATTGATATTGTTGCAATCAAAAAAATATGTGATGCATCTCTTTTAAGATAGGCAGCTTTAGAAAGTATAAAAAGAATAAGTACTATTATGAGAACACCGCATATTTGAAAAGGCATAAGAAACAGGCTACTCAACTTATCGTTAACTGTGAGGGTTATGGTAGTAAATAATACTCCCACTATCTGTGAAATTCTTACAAACCAATAAGGGGTATCTTCAGGAAAAAATGAATGAATGAACATTACAAAAAAAGGTAAACCCAAGGAAAGGGTTGATGATGAAATCTTCAGAAATATATAAAGGGGGATGTCTGGGATAAAGTTGTAGAGCAGCATTTCTCCCATCAATAGAGTTCTAATTGATATTAAAAAACACAATATACTGAAATATAAAGTATAGAATTCTTTTCTTCTCAGTAGAAAAAGGGTTAGGTGATAAAGTCCCATAATCATAATACTGCCGAAAAGAAACATATCTCCAAAAGATCGGGTATTTTTCTGAGATACAATCGTAAGCATATCACCCAGTTCAATGCTTGTAATAAATCCGCCACTGGCATAGCCGAAGTTGGAGATCTGAAGCGTTATATAGAATTGGTTCATTTCGGGAGCGATTGGTATTACCTGGGGAGTGAATTTGCCTTTGTGGTTTTTGGCTGAATTACCAACAATTCCTGATGCATAGACCATTTTATTATCCACCCATAGCTTGCAGGAGGAGATGACAAACTTGAGATTTAGAGCTGCATTTCGGGGAATGTTGTCCATTTTAACCAGGAGTCTGTATGTTGCATACCCCTCATCATCAGGTAATTCATCACCCCTCACTACTGTGCTTTTCCAGGGTGAGGGGACGGTTGACATATCTGTTTTGGATATAGTAAATTGTTGAGGGATTAAAAGCTTATTCCAATAGAATTCCCATTGGCCGTCTAAGCGGATGCTTCCATCCGTTTTAAAGTCCCATCCTGCAAGGTCCAAAATACCGGATGTTGCATAGGGCAGATTTTTATGGGTATGACCCTTTGATCTACAGCTAGCTAATAATGGAAATGCTAAAAGAAGTACAAAAACTAAAACAGCAAATTTTTTAAACTGATACATGATTTTCCCACCAATTAACTGAAATAAATGTGTAATGTAAGATTAATTGCATCTTTGATTTAGTACAGTTTAACTATACCAGAAATTACATAAAAGTGCTATTAATAATATTTAATATCAAAATTGAATAGAAAGGGCCAGGTATATATTCAACATTTTTCTATATATTTGAAAGTTTAATCAGGTTCAAATTGGCTTTTATAAAGCTTTGTATAATAACCGTTTTTATTTAAAAGCTCTTTATGGGTTCCGCTTTCCACAATATTACCTTTATCCATCACTAAAATCATATCCGATTCCCGTATTGTCGAAAGCCTGTGAGCTATAACAAAGCTGGTCCTGCCTGCAATCATTTTCATAAATGCTTTTTGTATCTGTAGTTCTGTCCTTGTATCTATACTGCTTGTTGCCTCATCTAAAATCAAGATTGGCGGATCAACCAGCATTACCCGTGCAATAGTAAGAAGTTGCTTTTGACCTTGGGAAAGGTTTTCGCCTGATTCTGTAATCAAAGTATCATAGCCTTCGGGTAAACGCATAATAAAGCTGTGAGCCTCCGCAGCTTTAGCTGCTGCAATGATTTGAGCTTCCGTCGCAGTTTCCCTTCCATATGCAATATTATCCCTAATGCTTCCGGCAAATAACCATGTATCCTGAAGGACCATTCCAAAATTTTGCCTAAGGCTGTCTAGTGTAACGTCTTTGATGTTTATTCCGTCAAGCAAGATTGAACCGCTGTCTATATTGTAAAACCTCATCAGAAGATTGACAAGAGTTGTTTTGCCGGCACCTGTTTGCCCTACAATAGCTATTCTGCTTCCCCTGCTTACTTCAAGATTGAAATTTGTAATAAGTGGACGATCAGGTTGGTATGAAAAAGCAACATTTTTAAATATTATATTGCCCTGAGCCACTTTCATATCCAGTGCATTTTTCATATTCATTGATTCAGCGGGTAAATCCAGCACATGGAATATGCGTTGTAGTGAGGCAAATGCAGCTTGCATCTGTGCCAGAACACCGGATATTTCATTGAAGGGCTTGCCGAACAAGCTTGCGTAGATCAAAAAGCTGGATATACCTCCTACGGTTATCATTCCCGAAGTGGCAGCAATACTTCCGATAATACCAATTCCTGCGTATGTGATGTTATTAACAAGGCGAGTTGACGGATTGGTTAGTGAAGAATAAAACTGTGCCTTTACTCCGGTTTTATAAAGGACATTATTAATATCTTCAAACTTCCTTAAAGACCTTTCCTCAAAGCCAAATGCCTTAACTACTTTCTGTCCTCCGATTATTTCTTCAGCATAACCGTTTAGCTCACCTGAAATCTTTGCCTGTTGCTTGAAGAATTGCTGTGAACGTTTGGAAATAAAACGTGCAACCAGAAAGGACACTGGGGCCGACAACAATACAAATACTGTCATAAATGGATTGATATAAAGCATTAATCCAACCGCTCCAAAGACAGTTACAATACCTGTAAAGAGGGTCGTAATACCCTGCTGAACTCCATCAGAGACTGAATCCATATCATTTACAAACCGATTGATCGTGTCGCCATGAGGTGTAGTGTCATAAAACTTTAAAGGCAGAGTGCAGAGCTTTTCAAAAAGTTTGTCTCTCATATCGTTTACGGTTCTATATGCTATGCTGTTTGTCAAATAGGTAAGAAGCCACCCAAATAGGCTTCCCCCTGCATAAATAAAGGACAGGTAAACTAGAATATGTGACATGGAAATGAAATTAACTGTGTCTTCTCCAACCATGTAATCAATAGTCTTACCTATCAGCATCGGTCCTAGCAGGCTGGCTGCCACGCTTAAAAGTGCACAGATCATAGATAAAATCAAGAAAATTTTATGTTTTCCAATATGGCCCAAAAGCCTGATTAATAGTTTTTTATTCATATGCCAGCCTCCTCGGTTGAAAGCTGAGACATGCATATTTCCTTATATACCTGACAGTTTTCTATTAGCTCATCATGTATACCTATTCCCTTAATATGTCCGTCATCAAATACGATAATTTTATCTGAATGTTTTACCGAACTAACTCTCTGTGATACCGTTAAGACTGTCATATTTTTACTGCTTTGATTGATTGCTTTTTTAAGTGCTGCCTCTGTTGCAAAGTCCAATGCACTAGAAGAATCATCAAGTATCAATATTTCAGGCTGTGCAACCAAAGCTCGGGCAATGGAAATACGCTGTTTCTGGCCTCCGGAAAAATTTGCTCCTCCTCGGGATACTTTAGTGTTATATCCATCAGGCAAGTTCGAAATAAACTCATGTGCCTGTGCAATTTGTGCGGCTGCTACAATTTCCTCCTCTGAGGCATTTTCCTTTCCCCAACGGATGTTTTCTGCAACAGTTCCTGTAAAGAGCACGGATTTCTGGGGTACAACAGCAATTTTCCTGCGTAATTCATGAATGAGGTAATCCTTTACATCCATGCCATCTATGTAGATATTACCATTAAATACATCATAAAACCTTGCGATCAGATTTACAAAGGTTGACTTGCCTGTACCTGTACTGCCAATAATCCCCACGGTTTCGCCATGCCTGATGTCTACCGATACATTTTTAAGTGCCATATCTCCGGTTGTGCTATAACCGAATGAAGCTTTATCAAACCTGATTGCAAGGGCGTCTTTATCTTTTATATTTTTAATACTTTTATCTGTAATATTCTTTTTAGCAGCATTCCTTTCTGCAATGGACGGTACAGTTTCCAACACCTCGATAACACGTGCTGCCGATGCAAATGCACGGGTAAATATAATAACCAGGTTTGATACAACAACTAGGGCTAGTAATATCTGTGTTATATAGTTGACATAAGCAATAATCTCTCCCTGGGAAAGTCTGCCTGAATTGATACGCAGCCCCCCGTACCACAAAATGGCGATAACAGCCCCGTTCACCACAAGAGTCGTAAGTGGATTTAAAAGAGCGGATATCTTGCTTACATTAATAACTATGTCGGTCAAATCATCATTGGATTTTTTGAATCTCTGCTTTTCACTTCTATTCTTAGCAAAAGTACGAATTACTCTTACCCCTGATAGATTCTCTCGGAGCACAACAACTATTCTATCAAGGTGTTGTTGAGATTTGCGATAGAGCGGGGAGGATCTGCTTACAATAAAATACAGAATAATTCCCAAAATAGGAGTAGATGCTATAATAATTAGGGATAGCTGTAAATCTAGTATCATTGCCATTATAACAGCTCCGATGCATATAAAGGGGGCCCTTATAACAAGGCGTATGAGCATGGCTATTGCAAGCTGAAGCTGATTTATGTCATTTGTAATTCGGTTTATTAATGACGGTGTTCCGAACTTATCAATCTGCTCATAGGAAAGAGTTGATATATGCTTAAAAATTTTGTTTCGCAGTGTTGTTCCAAACCCTTGTGATGCCAGGGCAGCATAATACTGGCATACCACTGAACTGCCAAACCCCAATACTGCCATCAGCAACATAAGTCCACCCATTTTGAGTATATAATCATTGTCTTGTCTTATTACCCCATTGTTGATGATAAGTGCCATGATTGTAGGCATAATAAGCTCCAATATTGCTTCAAGCAGCTTAAAGGCCGGGCCAACAATGCATTCTTTTTTATAAGGCTTTAAAAAGGTTACAAGTTTAAACAATTTCACCATTCCTAACTTTACATTTATGTTATTTCTCGCGACAACGACCAAGGTTGCAAAATCGCAAGCCCGGTTATGATTATAACATAAGATTATGTAAAGTTGAATTTGTGACATAATACCATAATATAACTGACGAATAATTCTGTTCTGTCATTGTTTTATAAGGTCTTTTCATTTTCTATTTTTTCTGATAAAATGTGTATAGGCATACCTTTCTTGTTTTGTATTACTGCATTATTTTTGGTTGATGATGCTTCCATATTTATTGACCTATAATTATTGATTTTCAAGGCCTAGATGACTTTTCTCGTGGGCAAAGTTTGAGTTTAGTAATTTATAATCTTTATTTTGAAATAGAATTTATGAAGCAAATGCATTTATTCATGTCTATGAAATTATGGTGTTCTCAACACCACGATTTCTCACGACAACGACCAATATTGCAAAATTGCAAGCAACTTTGTTTAATGAAAATAAATTTTTGCAACATAGGAATAAAGGAAAATGTATTGCAATAATTTTAGAAAAGGGGGGAGAGTATGGATAAAATTCCATTACCAGTTTTGTGGTTGATAATTGCTGTAGTACTCGGTGTTATTGAAGCATCATCCTTAAATCTTATAACATTATGGTTTGCAATAGGTGCTGTAGCTGCGATGATTTCTGCACTTTTTGGCATTCCGTTTATTTATCAGGTTGTTATATTTGTCATCGTGTCGGCTTTGATGCTTTATTTTACAAAACCTTTAATTAAAAAGTTCCTTTATGTGAGAAAAGAAAAAACCAATGCTGACAGGATAATTGGAGATAAGGGTATTGTTGTAGAAAAAATTGATCCTGTAAACAGTACCGGTCAGGTAAAGATACGAGGTCAGATATGGACTGCACGTTCAACAGACGATAAAATAATCGAATTGGATGAATTAGTGGAAGTTCAGGAAATATCAGGTGTTAAACTATTTGTAAAAAAGTCTTCAGATATAAATAAGAATGAAAAACAATGAAAAACAATGAAAAACAATGAATAGCAATAGATAACTATATATAACAAATAAGGGGGATTTAAGAATGGAATGGGTAATTATTAGTTTTGCTATTATATTATTGATACTCGTGGTTTCAAATGTTAGAATTGTACCTCAGGCTAATGCCTACGTAATTGAAAGATTGGGAGCGTATATGACTACATGGCAGGTTGGCCTCCATGTAAAAATTCCTTTAATAGACAAGGTAGCAAAAAGAGTTTCTTTAAAGGAAAATGTTGTAGACTTCGCACCACAACCGGTAATTACAAAGGACAATGTAACAATGCAAATTGATACTGTAGTATATTTTCAAATCACCGACCCTAAAATGTACGCATATGGTGTAAACAATCCAATGGCAGCAATTGAAAATCTTACTGCTACTTCATTGAGAAATATTATCGGTGACCTTGAACTTGACCAGACATTGACATCGCGTGATACAATTAACACAAAGATGAGGGCCATTCTCGATGAAGCTACCGATCCTTGGGGTATTAAAATCAACCGTGTTGAATTAAAAAATATTATTCCTCCAAGAGAAATACAGGATGCTATGGAAAAGCAGATGAAGGCAGAAAGAGAAAGAAGAGAATCCATACTTCGTGCCGAAGGTGAAAAAAAGTCTGCAGTACTTGTTGCCGAAGGTCAGAAGGAAGCTACAATACTTAATGCCGAAGCTGCCAAGCAATCTGCAATATTAAAAGCTGAAGCTCAGAAGGAAGCACAAATAAAAGAAGCTGAAGGTGAAGCTGAAGCAATATTAAAAGTTCAACAGGCTACAGCAGAAGGTTTGAAAATGCTTAACCAAGCCAACCCAATTCAAGCAGTTATAGCACTAAAAGGTCTTGAAGCATTTGCAAAAGCCGCAGACGGCAAAGCAACCAAGATTATTATCCCTTCAGAAATACAGGGATTGGCCGGGCTGGCGACTTCCTTAACTGAGCTATTAGAGAAAAAGGGAATTGATGATTGACGATTTTAGTCATAGCAGGCATAAATTATAAATATCGAGCGGTAAAGTTTCATAATTGATATAAACTTTACCGCTCGATATTTTTTTCTTTTCCTTCTGGTGTTACAATACATGCGGTTATCCTTGCTTTATGTACATCCAATTCCCAAAGCATTACCCTTGATGATTGAAAGCTTTTACATTTAGTTGATATTTATGTATATAAATGATAAAATTTATCTAATAAAAGATTTAATTTCATATTTGTTAGGGAATACTTTAGATATCATTCATATTCTACATAGGATTTAAAAGCCATTTTATTTATTTTATATCATATATTAAAACTTCTGCTTACCTTTATGAATAGAATTTTTCTTTAACTATTCCCAGAATAAAAAGGGGAGAAAAATATGATAGTTAAAGGGATTAAAAAGAGTTTATGCATTTTCTCTGCAGTTTGTCTACTGATGATGAACTATAATATGAGTTTCTCAATTAATTCGCAAATTACACCAACTACAGAACCTCCTACCGTGGTTAATGCAGTTTATTCCTCACCTATTCCGACAATTACTCCAACTCCAGCAAAAAGTGAACCCGATGATTATGGAGACGATATTTCCAGTGCCTTCACTATCTCTACAGACATTCATACAACAGGAAAGATTAATAGCTCTGATCCTGCAGACATATTTTGTTTTTCTACTGACATAGATGTAGACGCTGCTGTTACAATAAAATACAGCGATTGTGTTACGGCAAGTATATTGGATATATCAGAAAATGAGATTGATTGTGATGAAAGGCATGGAAATGGATCTTTAACTCTTGGCGTTCATGCTTTGAAAAAAAACAGGTATTTTATAAAAATTAAAAGTACTCATCAGAAACCAGTGGATTACACAGTTAGTGTTGCATGTAAGATTGATGATGTCGGCAATGACTTTGCAAATGCAAAAGAGATCGTAATTGATCAGTTAATTACAGGAAACCTATTAAATGATACTGATGTAGATTGTTTTAAGTTTACGCCCTCTAAAAAAGGTGCATATAAAATAAATTCAAATCTTGACTCTAATAACTATTATTTGAATATATATGATAATAGAGGCACATATGTCCCTACTGCGGATAATTTTATTATTCTAAATGATAATGACACATACTATTTTAGAGTCAGCAGAAATTATATTTTACCATATCCTTACTCATATAATTTTCAAATAGAAGGACCTATAATTGATGATTTTGGAGATTCACAAGAAACAGCACAGGATATTCAATTGGATGATGAAGTTAAAGGAAGTATCAGCCATAGCTACGATAAAGACATTTTTTCCTTCAAGCCTTCAAGAGATGGCGAATACTACGTTTATAATTTTTCTGCATATGATGTCAGCGGTAATAATATCATAAGATACGATACAATCAGTGTTTTTGATTCTAACAGCAATTATTTAAGCATAAATAATGATGTCACAAATTTGAAAAAACATTTTTATTTATCTAAGGATAAAACATACTATATCTCCATATCAACAAGCTATATTCCCGTTTTATACAATTATTCATTTACGCTTAAAGGGCCATTGGAAGATGATTTTGGAAATACAAAAGAATCTGCCCATGAAATACAAGTGGATAAACAAATTGTAGGAACTGCAGAGTATATAAATGACAAAGACTATTTCATATTTAGACCTACAGAGGATGGGGCATATCAAATAGAAAACTTTACTATATTGGAAAAATGCGAGAGTGGTGTCACACCAAAGTTAGAGAATGTTTTATGGGTTTGTGATGCCAATAACAAAAATATATATCCAAGTTTTCAAAACAACTCAAACGCGTATTTTTATTTTTCCAAGGGTAATAAGTATTTCATTTCCATTAATAATAACAACATTAACTTATATTTTAAATATTCATTTGGATTTAAAGGAATCACCAATGATGATTTCGGTAATACTAAGGAGTCTTCCCAAGAGATCCTACTCGATACAAAAGTGAATGCTAAATTTAATTATTATAACGACAAAGACTGCTTTAGCTTTGTACCTTCAGATGACGGAGCATATTATATAGAATCTGATAATAATACAGGTTTTATTATTATAGATGAGAATAATGAAAGTATCAACACTTATTCCCATAACTCAAATACACAGTTCAATTTAAAGAAAAATATCAAGTATTATATATTTGCATCCGGCTATAATACCTACTCGGCATGTGATTATTCTTTCTTGTTAAAAGGTCCGCTAGTTGATGATTTTGGTGATTTAAAAGAAAATGCACAGGAAATAAAATTAAACAGTTTTATAGAAGGTGAAATAGAGAGCTATCCTGATAGGGACTATTTCAGTTTTACTCCCTCTGCTGAAGGTTATTATTACATCGATAAATTCTCATCATATGACGGTGATAATATAGGAATAGGCAATGTTCTGAAATTTTATGATGAGAATGGACAAAGCGTACAAATGAATTTATACCGTTCCCTTTATTCATATTTTCTGGAAAGCGGCAAAACCTACTATATATCAATCTCAAATGATAATTACGTTAATAAAACTTTCTGCTATTCTTATATTCTTAGAGGGCCAATTATTGATGATCATGGTAATACAATGGGATCTGCTTCCAAAATTCAGTTAGACAGCCCTGTTGAAGGGTATATAAGCTTAAATGACATTGATTATTTCAGTTTTAAGCCAACAAAAGATGGATTGTACTACATTGAAAATTACCAAATAGAGGATTATGTTCGAAATTATACACGTCCAATTGACGGAGTTATTTTTTATGATGAAGAGGGCAAAGTGTTAAGCCGTTACAGCGATTATTTAAAAGCTTATTATATGGAAAAAGATCATACTTATTATATTTCTGTTGCAACAGGCTATAACATGCCTCTAATATTTAATTACTACATATTACTGAAAGGGCCTATTGAAGATGATTATGGCAATACGAAAGCAGCCGCAAGGGAAATAGGACTAAATGAAAATGTTCAAGGCAGTGTGAATTATAATAACGATATTGATTATTTCAGCTTCAGATCTACAATTAACGGTATGTATTATATGGATAGCTCGACTGTAGGTAGAGATTCTTTTAATGTTTATAATGAAGATGGTGAAAAGTTTACAATTATAACTAACGGTTCCAATGATTATTTCGCATTGGAAGAGGATACCATATATTATATCGCTGTTACAAGTCTTTATTCAAAAAGCAATTACTCATTTTCTATAAAACTATCCAGCACCGATGATTATGGAGATTCAATGAAAACAGCGAAGGAAATTCAATCGGGAAGTCAGATTAAGGGTTTTGCAGATATTTTGTGCGACATTGACTATTTCTGTTTTAAGCCTTCTGAGTCTGGTACATACTACATTGATAATTTTTATGCACAGAGAAGTAGTTTTGGAAATGATTATATATACATAAGCAATGTTTTGATAGTTGTTAGTTCAAGCAGTGGTAATGTTTATCCTAAGTATGATTACAATGGAAGGAAAAGAGCATATATAAATATGGTAGAAGATGAAACATATTATATTTATATAAAAAATCCTGAATACTACTCATCTTTTAACTATTCATTTGCACTTGAGGGACCGATTGTGGATGATTATGGTGATTCTCAAGAGTCAGCTATGGAAATACAATTGGATAAAGAGGTTAAGGGCAGTATTAATAATGTTCCGGATTATGACTATTTTGTATTGGAACCGTCTATTACGGGAATATACTGTTTAGATAGCTTTAAAATAACCTCCTATATATACAATGATTCACCTAATCCAAACATAGAAATAGTAGATTCAAATGGTACTTGTGTAGATAAAACTTATGGAGACTATAGTTCTAATAAAGCTTATTTTTCTTTAAACAAAGGTATTAAATATTATATTTATGTAAATAGCAATAATGAATTTTCACTATTTAATTATTCATTCACAATAAGAGGACCAATTATAGACGATATTGAAAATACGCCAAGCCTTTCAAAAACATTGGAAATCGGAAAGATTACAGATGGAAAAATAGATTATTATTACGATAAGGATTTTTTCAGTTTTACAACTAATGAAAAAGGCTATTATTCATTGTCGCTAAATTGTACAAATTTGATTGATATAGCTCTTTATGATGAACATTATAATATGGTTGCCAAATCCGCATTTAATGTTGATGCTGCCAAACCATATTATAATCTTTTGCCCAATAAGACTTACTATTTAAGCATATCCAGTCACCACAATACAAAAAGTGAACTTAATTATAGTATTTCTGTAAACGGGCTAATTGTTGATGATTATGGTAATTCTCTGTATGACAGTTCTTTGGTTAAAATAGGTAATACCAATGTAAAAATTGAATATTCAGATGATGTTGATATTTTGAAATTTATTCCTTCTTCAACCGGTACTTACTATTTTAAACTTGACACTAATATTGCTTCTAAGGTGAAGTTTTATAATACATATGAATCACCTCAAAGTTATACCATTGTAGATGCCAATACAGCCAGCTGCAATCTTTCAGCATATGATATTTGTTATATTGCCATAAATGATAATGCAACAATTCCGATTGGGAATTATACCCTTACAATCAGTAACGCCCTGGAACAGGACACCTTGAAATTAACGGGATACGTGATGCCTGATTTTGTTGATAATTCACCAAACCCTTTAAAAGCAGGATTTAAAGTATTGTTGCAAGGTACACAGAGTTCAGCTATCTCAGATGAAAATGGATACTTTGAGATTACAAATATACCTAAGTCAGATAAGGTATATGATATTGAAATAACAAAAGACAATTATCTAAAAAGGGAAATCAATAATGTTATTGTAAATGATAACATCTCATTGTCCACATCGTTTTTGCCAATAGAGATGTGGGCTGGAGACACGGAAGAATCAAAAGATAATGCTATAAATATTAAAGACATAATTAAAATTGCAAAAGCCTTCAATTCTTATAAAGGAGATCCTTCATATTCAGCAGGCATAGATTTTGACAACAATTCTGCTATTAATATTTTAGATGTAATCATTATGGCAAAACACTTTAATGAATCGGCTGAAAGCTACCCTAAAGTATTATTTTAGTAAATAAGATACAATAGATGTTTTCTTCATACGAATAGAAATTGCTTATATATAGGAAAGTTATACAATAAAAGCCTTGTTTTTGTTTGGTTGCACCCGAAGCAATACAATTTAACCCAGCTATGATTTCACCTTAACTAGTGGTATGTATTTGAAAGAGTGTAGATTTGTGGAGGTTATTATGAGGGATGGGATTGTTACAAGTAAGCACTATAGAAAAACCTGTATAGGAAAACTTATGACTTTGCTTATAACACAATCACAATCTTTAGAAACGCCCCCGGCAACACAAATGAGTTCAACTGCCATAACAATAATTACTGATATTGCAAATTGGAACCATCCTGTAAAGTCAGTTATGCAGCAAAACAGTATCACCATTAAAAAAGTAGAGTTAAAAAACAACAAGACTTATCCAATGTTTTATGTAACAATGCAGTCTGAAAGCTATATTATTGACTATGTTATCTTATGTTTGTTTTTTGTATTATAATCAAGATACACTTTATGATATTGCATGGAGAATACTATGGTGAAATAATGTAATATGAATCTTATGAATTCAATATATTGAAGGCACCAGAGTAAAATGTTAAACTATATAATGAAACTTAAGCTCATAAGAAATATCTTTTGACTGCTTATATTATACGAGGGGAGAAATTAATGAAAAATATCAGAATCAAAATTATTTCCGGTGCTGCTCTGGCAGTATTGATATTCTCAAGCCTTATTGTGTTTAAATCACAGGCTTTTGCCGAAACCGGTAATAATGGTATTAAAGTAGCTATTGACGAAAAGTTTTTGACATTTGATGTTGCACCCACTGTTGTTTCAGGAAGAACTATGGTGCCTTTGAGAGTCATATTTGAAGGACTTGGTGCATCGGTAACATGGGATGACAAAACAAAGACTGTAATTGGAAAAAAACAGGGAAAGACTGTTAAGCTTACTATTAACAATAAAAATGCTTATGTAAACGGCAAACTTATCAAAATTGATGTGCCGCCCAAGGTGATAAGCGGCAGGACATTGGTTCCTACAAGGTTTATAGCTGAGAGCCTTGGAACAGACGTTTATTGGGAAGAAAAAGCTAAAATAGTAAGTATAATACCGCCTAAAGCGATCAAATTTTCAGATGCAAAGTTGGAATCGGCAATTAGAGCAGCATTGAAAAAAACAACCGGAAGTATTACCACCACAGATGCCAAAAAAGTTAAAACACTCAATCTTGAGAATAAAGGAATAACTAACATTGAAGGCTTGCAGTATTTCAGAGGGCTTACAGAACTTAACCTAATAGAGAATAAGGTTAAGGATATTATGAAGCTAGGCTCACTTACAGAATTGAAAACACTCAAAATGGATAAAAACAGGGTGTATGATATTTCGCCGCTAAAGTATTTAACCAAATTAACGGTGGTTTGGATTCAAGAAAACCACGTGAAGGATTTAAGTCCACTTAAAGAATTAACAGGCATGAGAGGTCTTGTTCTGACTTACAATCAGATTTTTGACATATCTCCCCTTGCCAACATGAAGAAGCTGGATTACCTTTATATTGCGGGTAATCCAATTACAGATATAAATATTTTAAAGGGACTAAAAAATATTAACAAGCTGATTTTCGAGGATTATACCAACTATAAAAATTCTGACAAAATAGATCAACAATTATTTGATAAGTACAATAAGCTTGAAAATAAAGTAAAAGAAATAATAGCCAATGTAATAAAGCCTGAAATGACAGAATTGGAAAAGGAGATGGCATTACACGATTATATTGTCACCCATGTAAGATATGATATGGAGAATTTTAAAAAAAATACAATTCCTGCTAATAGACATACTGTTTATGGTGCACTTATTGAAAATAGTGCAGTATGTGACGGGTATGCAAGGTCACTTCAGCTACTTTTAAACAGGGTTGGCATCGAGTCTATAATGGTGACAGGAAATACTGACAACATAAACGGCTCTGTGGACCCAAAAAGAACACTCCACGCATGGAATATAGTCAAAATAAATGGGGCTTACTACCAAGTTGATCCGACATTTGATGACAGGGATCTTGAAAACGGAAGAAGTGATATAACTTACTATTATTTCAATTTATCGGATAAACAAATGGGTCTTAATTACATATGGGATAGGGAAGCATATCCTCAATGTACTACTGATGGAGCTGTATTTGATTTGCAAAACAGGGAGAAAAGAAATGCTATTGTAACGGATAATCAGTACTTTTTTATAAATGATAAAAAGAACATAATTAAAAAATCTTTTGACGGTAAAAAAACAAATGTTGGCGGTGATAAGGCGAATCAAATCCTGCTCCACGGTGACTGGATCTACTATATAAACGAAACTGACGGGAATAATATTTATAAAATAAAGACTGATGGTACATCAAGGAGCAAACTTGGTGATGGAAAAGCAAATGAAATAGAAATAGCAGGGGAAAGTATTTATTATATCAAAGACAATAAAATATGGAGAATGAACCTGGATGGATCTAACCAGTCAACAGTTAATTCAGATGTTTCCGCTTTATGGGTTGATATTATAGGCGAAACTATGTATTATAAGGTTTTTAATTATGGGATTGGGGGAAGACTTGTAAAATCAGATCTTAACGGGAATAACAGAGTAGATATCTGTTCTGACGAGCCGGCAGGTTTTGTACATAGCAGCAATGGGGGAGCCAGCTTCTGGTATAGGCATAATGAACATATAGTAGGTGATTGGATATATTATATAAATGCATATGATCAGAAAAGCATATATAAAATCAAAACAGATGGTACCGAGAGGACCAAAATAACAGCGGACAGCGTAATGGATAATAATTACCCTGATATAAACATTGTAGATAATTATATTTACTATAGAAATGCATCGGACGGAGATAAGCTTTACAGGATAAAAGCAGACGGTACAAACAGGCAGGCATTGGAATAGTTTTATACTTATTATTGATGCAAAATAAAAAGGTATTCTGCAGTTCATTAAGCAAGGTGCTGCAGGATACCTTTTTTACAATTGGAGAATTTTGGAGAATTGTTAAGTTTCATATACCATTTAATTAAGCCTCTCTGTTTTTCAAAACCTCCACCATGTCAAGGTTTTTTATGCTCTTTCTGATAGTAAGCTGTGCAAGGGAAATATATAACAATACACTTAATATGGTTACTGTATATGTCCTAACAGAAATGACCGATTCCAAATACATGAGCCTGCTGTTAAGCTCGGGGATAATAAGATTGCTAAGTGTTATACCAAATAAAATGCCCGGTATAAGAGCAATGATTCCAAGAATTATGTTTTCTCTGAATATTGTCCGGCCTATTTCTCTATCAGAATAGCCTAATACCTTCAAAGAAGCAAGCTCTCTGGTCCTTTCTGTAAGGTTGATAACTGTTGTTATGAAAATGATTGAAAAGCCCATTATCACGCAAAATACTGCCATAAATCCCACGAAAATGTAAATAAGCTTGATAAGAGACTTAACGGTGGTTAATGCTTTTTGGCGGCTTTCAACAGATTCTACTTCAGGTATGTTTAAAAGACTTTTTTCCAATGGTTCCTTGTTGCTATCCAATGTTTTTACCAGCAGCCCGGTAGCATATTTTGGTGCACTTAAATATCTTGTGACTGCATCAATGTTCATATAACAGTTAAAACCAATTGCTTGCTTTATTATGCCCTCAACCTTTAAAGTTACCACTTTAGCCTCTTTGTAGTATAGTTTTACTTTTATAAAGTCTCCTTTTTTTATAGACAGCTTTTTGGCAATGCCGTTGGCTACAAGTATACCGTCATCAGGAATAGCCATATTATTACCATTATCATCAATCAATTTGTTAAGTTTCATATCTTTTTGTACTGCTATCAGCTTGGTATCCCTCTTTTGGGCTTCTTTACTAATTTCAATGGGGAGTTCAAGAATGGGTTCAGCCTTAGAGTCACCACTTCTTTTTGATAAATTCACAGCATTTTGGAAGGGAAGTGGCTGTTTGAAATCTGCTGTATAGTCCTGAGCTTGTTGAGTATTAAAGTGAAAGTCGAGTACATTGTCTACTGTGTCGGTTACAGAAAACACTACAACAAAAAGCATGATGGAGAATACAAATCCCATTACGGTCAAAAGAGATCTTTGGCGGCTTCTGAATACGTTTCTTAAAGTAACCTTCCAGCCAAAATCAAGCCTTTTCCACAGGAAAGTCAATCTTTCAACAAGGATCCGCCTGCCTGCTTTTGGTGCTTCAGACCGCATTGCCTGTGCAGGCTCAATTTTTAGAATCTTTTTTGCTGCATTTAGACTCCCGACCACACAAAACAAAAGGCTTAACAGAATTGAAACAGCAAAGAGATCAAGGCTAGAGCTTGTTATTACCTTGGGGAACTCATACATTTTAAGGTACATTTCATAGGTCATAATCTTACTTAATATTGTGCCTGCAAGTATTGCCGGTATTGAGCCCATTAGAGAAAGCAAAACAGAAAACTTAATATAATGAAAAAGTATTCTTATGTCCCCATAGCCTAAAGCCTTAAGAGACCCGATTATTACCCGCTGATTTGCAATTATCCTTTTTTGCATTATGTATATTATAGCTGCTGCCACCAATAAAAAAAGTACTGGGATTACTGCTGCAAGGGTTTTGATCTGATCAATATCGTCACTGACCATAATATGGCTAAGCTGCCTGCTGCGTTCTGTTGATGACATTAAGCCTATGGGCATTAGGAGTTCTTCTGTCTTTTTAATAACTTCCTCCTTATTAGCATCTTTGGAAAAAATAATATGAACCTCATTGTAGTTTCCCTTTGAATTGAGCATTGAAGAGAGTTTGGATTCTCTAATAAAAACCAGCCCGAAATCTCCGTCGGAGTCAGAAAGGGAAGAGGGGGACTTCATGAGCTTGAAGAATTCCGGGCCCAGTGCAAGACCTGCCACTTTAAGGCTTAAGTCTTTATTATTTATGGAAATGCTTATTGTATCTCCGTTTTTTATGTCATGGTACTTACCGAACCTGTTTGATAAGAGGCATTCATTATTGCTTACAGGATAATTACCTGACATTACTGAGATGCTGTTTATGGGGGGCATACCCTGATCAGGAACTGATAGGACTCTTACCGAAAGCTTTTGCTTACCCTTTAAATTGCCTGATGCATCGGCAGTAAGTCTTCCCATGACCTTTTCCACTCCGTCCAGCTTCATGATCTTTTCTATAAGGTCACTTGTGATATTTGCACCTACAGTCTTTGCTTGGAAATCTAAAAATCTATACTTTTCATAACTGTAATCCATTGAATTTTTCAGATTCCTATACGAAATTATAGTTGCAGTAAATATGGTGATTCCTGCAAAAATAACCAAGGCTGCTGATATAAACTGCCATTTGTTTTTTAATATTTCTCTGATGAGCATTTTGTTTAGCTTGTTCATTTAAATCACCCTCCCGGATAATGTATCTACCATTCTATAGTTTCAGGATCAACGGGATTTTTGTTCTCATAAATGCTTGCAATTTCTCCGCTTCGCATTTTAACCACTTTATCTGCCATTTGAGCAATAGGCTGGTTATGGGTTATTATAATGACGGTTTTTCCCATGGTTTTATTAATTTCTTTAAGAAGTGCAAGGACCTTGATGCCTGTAGAATAATCAAGTGCACCTGTAGGTTCATCGCATAGAAGCACATCAGGATTTTTAGCTATAGCTCGTGCTATGGCTACTCTCTGTTGTTCACCACCGCTCATTTGGGCTGGGAAGTGATTGCTCCTGTCCTTTAAACCCACCTTCTCCAAAACCTCATCTGTGCTTAATGAATTTTTAGATATTTCAGTGGATATTTCCACGTTTTCTTTGGCGGTGAGATTGGGCATAAGGTTGTAAAATTGAAATATAAAGCCTATTTTGTTTCTTCTGAAAAGAGTGAGTTTTTTATTGTCATAGGTTGAAATATCTTCGCCGTCGAAAACCACATGTCCTTCAGTAGGAAGATCCATCCCACCGATTATGTTTAGGAGGGTGCTTTTTCCCGATCCGCTCGGACCCAAAACAACTACAAGTTCTCCCTTTTTGATTTCAAAGGATGTGTTCTTTAGTGCCAATACCGAAACATCACCAGACTTGTATTCCTTCATAATCCTATCAAGCTTAAATATTGTGTTAGTCATGTTTTAACCACCTTCCAAATTGAACAAAGTTCATTGTACCTTTTTTAGCACCCAATAGCCTTTCCACAAAATCCTCTATGGCCATAATCCTCTTCTCTAATGCCTCTGAGTACTCTAATGGAAATTTGATGTTTATATGGAGCAAACCGGCCCACATAAGAAGAGTTTCGGTCACTTCATCAGGGTACTCCGTATCAAAGCTTTTTTCCCTGATTCCCTGTCTGATAACCTCTGCAACCACTGGAGTCATCAGCTCTACATACTTTTTTGCCACTCTCTGATGCATTACCATGTTATCATCATTATGGAAGTGCTTGGCCAGGCTCATCATACCTTTTTTTCTGACCCCCAATACATCAAGCATCTCTTCAATGAGATTATGTATTTTCGTGACAGCATCATACTGCGGGTTATCCGTAACCTTCCTGGTTTTTTTCATCAGCGAGCTGAGGTATTTTTCCGCTAGGGCATTTAGTATTTCATCCTTACACTTAAAATAATAATAGAAGAGACCCTGGGCAACACCTACCTTTTTAACGATATCACTTACCGATGTCTTATCGTATCCCTTTGTATGAAACAGCTCTTCAGCAGCATCTACTATTTCGTTTTTTCTCTCTTCCGGATCCTTTGAGATTCTTACCATTTTTATTATCTCCTTTGTATGGATACGTGACTGACTGAGTGTCAATCAGTAATTTAATTATACTCCATTGACTGGTAGTCAGTCAATAAAAATTTGGAAAATAACGATGTATGATATATCACAATTTATCCTGGAACATAAAGGACAGAGATCAAGGCTGTAAAATCACTCTGTGATTTTGTTCTTGAATAAATATAGATTTATGTTAAAATTATTAGGAATATAGAACAAAATCACCATAGATTTTGTTCCTAAGTCATAGATAAATACCAAAGGCCGAGGTGTTGATAATTGTACCTTAAAAGGTTAGAAATTCAAGGCTTTAAGTCATTTGCAGATAAGATTAATCTTGAATTCAATTCAGGAATAACATCTGTTGTAGGTCCGAATGGTAGCGGTAAAAGCAATGTAGCTGATGCCGTAAGATGGGTTTTAGGTGAGCAAAGTGCCAAAACCCTTAGGGGAACCAAAATGGAGGATGTCATATTTGCAGGAACCGAGCACAGAAAAGCAATGGGGCTTGCAGAGGTTTCGCTTACCATAGATAATTCTTCCCATACTCTTCCAATCCAGTTTGATGAGGTCACCATCACAAGAAGGGTATTTCGTTCAGGTGAAAGTGAATATTTTATAAACAAGACTCTGTGCCGCCTTAAGGATATACATGAACTGTTCCTAGACACCGGTATAGGCAAGGATGGCTACTCAATCATCGGACAGGGCAGGGTTGACGAGATATTGAGTACCAAGTCGGAGGAAAGAAGGCATATCTTTGAAGAAGCCTCCGGTATCATGAAATACAAGGTAAGGAAACAGGAAGCTGAGAAAAAGCTTGATTTAACTGAGCAGAATTTGGTAAGAATTAATGATATAATAAATGAATTGGAAACTCAGCTTGAGCCGCTGAAATTACAGTCTGAGACAGCAAAAAAGTATCTTTCATACAGGGATGCTTTAAAAGAGTTGGAAATAAATGTTTATATAGATAGTATAGCCAGATTCAAGGAAAAGATTAAGGAGCATGAAGAACAGTATTTAAAGATAAAGGAAAGCATTGATAACGAAAACTTAAACCTGGAAAGCATTACAAGGCAAAACAAAGAAAAGACTGATAGAATGAAGGTAATGGAAGAGACATTGGAGAATGCCAGGCAGGAGTTTTACAACCTTGAGAACAATTTGGAAAAATGCAGTTCCGAGATAAAGTTAAACGATGAAAAAATTCATAACTTCAATCAGAATATAGAGAGAATTGATGCTGAATTACTTGAAATAAACGACAAGATAGGGCAGCTCAATAAAGACGAAGCAGCTAAAAACGATAAAATCAATTATTTGACCGAGAGGATGGCTGAATACTCCAGTAAGCTGTCTGAACATGAAGAGAAAATGGCAGCCTTAAATGAGACATTGGATGAGAATCAAAGGTATATTGAAAACCTTAAGGACAGTATAATGGACAAGCTCGATCTTCTTTCCGATAAGAAGTCCCAGATAGGAAATATAAAGGTTCATGTTGAGAACCTTAAAAAGAGGCAGCACGGTATTGAAATGGAAATTTACCAGATTGCTTTGGATAAGGACAGGGAATTAATCAAGAAGGAAGACATACAGGAAAACATCAACAAGGCCAAGGCTGCTATTGACAAAGCCAGGTCGGAAATTGACGGGCTTTCAAATCAAAGGAAGGATTGTGAAGCTGCACTTTCCGACCTTAGAAGGAAGCACACGGAAGTGGTAAATGACTACCAGTTCAAGTCCTCAAGGCACAAAATGCTTCAGGATATGGAAAATAAGCTTGAGGGGTACAATAGGAGTGTTAAAGTTGTGCTTCAGGCCTGCCAGCAATCCAAAGAGTTCGGACATGGTATTCATGGTGCACTTGCACAGCTTATAACAGTTGACAAGAAGTATGAAACTGCAATAGAGATGACTCTTGGCGGTGCACTTCAAAACATAGTGACATCCAGTGAAGAAGATGCAAAAAGGGCTATAGAATACCTGAAAAAGAACAGGCTTGGAAGAGCTACATTTCTTCCAATTACCTCAGTAAAGGGAAGGTATTTAGATAACAATATTTTAAATGAGGTCCGCGGCCAGCAAGGTTTTGTAGGTGTTGCCTCCGATCTTATAAAGTGCGGCAGTGAATTTAACGGTATAATTCTAAACCTTCTTGGTAAGGTTGTTGTAGTAGAAAACCTTGATGCAGGTATCAGGATAGCCAAACGGTTTGGATACAGCTTCAGGATTGTAACCTTAGAAGGTGATATACTAAGCACCAGCGGTTCCATGTCGGGAGGTAGCACTGATAATGCAGGGCCTGGAATATTAAGCAGGAACAGGGAGATAACCGAATTAAAGACCGAAATTTCAAAACTTGCATTGATTCAGCAATCTCTTGATACAAAGATAAATGAAGCATCAAACATGCTTCAGGAGATTTTAAATGATATATCGAATGAGGAAAAGAATATTAACAACAATGAGCTTATAAAAATAAGGGATGAGAGCCACCTGGCACAAATAGAGGAAAACATTAGAAAGGCCGATGCCAAGGCGGATATGTTGAGAGACGAAAAGGCACAGCTTTTAAAACAGGAGCAGGATACAGACATTGAGCTTCAAAAATACAATCAGGAACTGACCGACATTGAAAATGACATTAACAGCACAAAGGAAATAATATCAAAGCACCAGGAAAAGCATAAGGAAGACCAGACATTAAGGGATACTCTCCATAATGATATTATGAACTTTAAAATATCTGTAAACTCCGTTAAGGAGAGCCTTGAAGCTGTAAAAGAGACTCTTCATAGAATAATAGAGGAAAGAGATCAGCTTGGCAGGAGTGCTAACAGGAAGACAGGTGAAAAGGAAAAATACCTGTCCGAGATAGAAGGTTTAAAGGCTGAAAATACAGGCCTTGGAAAAAGAGTTAAGGCACTTGAGGAAGAAAAAACAGGAAAGGTGTTCCAGATTGATAAGGCGGTTGAAGAAAAGAAGGTATTGGAGGAGGAATTGTCCGACACCATAAACCAGATACAAAACGCCAACAAAAACATCATTCTGCTTCAAGAGGACTACAACAGGGTAGAAGTCAGAAAGGCCAAGGTTGAAGCAGAGCTTGAGGTGATACAGAATAGGATGTGGGACGAATACGAGCTGACCTATACCAATGCCATGGAGTTTAAGAAGGATATAGGAAGCATTCCTCAGGCACAAAAAAGGATAAACGAGATAAAAAATGACATTAAGGCATTAGGCCCTGTTAATATTGCGGCTATTGAGGAATATATAAAGACAAAGGAACGCTATGAATTCATGTCGGGCCAGAGAAATGACATGGAGCAGGCAAAGGAAAAACTCAAGAAGGTTATAAGTGAAATGATAAGCATTATGAAGAGGCAGTTTTTAGAACAATTCAAGCTTATCAACGAGAACTTCAATATAGTATTCCGCGAGTTGTTCGAGGGAGGAAGGGCAGAACTTATTTTAGTGGATATGGAAAATGTACTTGAAAGCGGTATCGAAATAGAAGTCCAGCCTCCAGGCAAAAGGCTTCAGAATATGATGCTTTTATCGGGTGGAGAAAGAGCATTTACCGCAATAGCACTGCTGTTTTCCATATTAAGGCTCAGACCTACCCCCTTCTGTATACTTGACGAAATTGAGGCTGCTCTCGATGACGCCAATGTTTACAGGTTTGCAGAATACCTTAAGAGGTATACAATTAATACCCAGTTTATTATGGTAACCCACAGAAAGGGTACCATGGAAGCTGCAAACACTCTCTATGGCGTAACAATGCAGGAGCATGGTGTATCAAAGATTGTGTCAATGAGAATGGGTGAAAAAGCCAGTTAGCACAATCAAAAAATAACTTAAAAAAAGATAAAGAGTCACAAAGGAGATGACGTATGGGTTTTTTTGACAGACTTAAAGAAGGATTGACCAAGACAAGAAAGAGTATAACAGAAAAGATTGACCAGGTATTAGTTGCATTCGGTAAGGTTGATGACGAGTTGTTTGATGAGTTGGAAGAAATACTTGTCACTTCAGATATTGGGGTAGATGCTTCTCTGAAGGTAATCGAGGACCTTAAAAAGAAGGTAAGAGAGCAAAGGGTTACTGATGCAATGAAGGTTAAGGAGCTTTTAAAGGAAGAGCTTGCAGAGATACTTGCCGAGGAAAACTCAGAGCTCAATGTTGAGTCCAAGCCGTCCATAATTCTTGTTGTGGGTGTTAACGGTGTAGGAAAAACAACCTCTATAGGAAAGATTGCAAATCTCTTAAAGCAGAGGGGTAAAAAGGTTATTTTAGCAGCTGGAGATACTTTCAGGGCTGCAGCCATTGACCAGCTTGAGATTTGGGCCAACAGGGTGGGAGTTGATCTGATAAGGCAAGCTGAGGGATCTGATCCTGCGGCAGTTATTTTTGATGCAATTCAGGCAGCCAAATCCAGAAAAGCGGATGTTCTCATATGCGACACTGCCGGAAGACTTCATACAAAAAAGAATCTTATGGACGAGCTTAAAAAAATATACAAAGTAATCGACAGGGAATTACCAGGTATTTCACGTGAAACCCTGTTGGTTCTAGATGCAACAACAGGTCAGAATGCGGTTTCCCAAGCCAAGACCTTTAATGAGATTTCCGACATAACAGGCATTGTTTTGACAAAATTAGACGGAACTGCCAAAGGTGGAATAATTGTTGCAATTAAATCAGAATTGGATATTCCTGTTAAGCTTATCGGCGTGGGAGAAAAGATGGAAGATTTACAGAAGTTTGATGCGAAGGAATTTGTGGAAGCACTGTTTTCATAAGGTGGATTTATGGGTGATAAATTAAATGTTTCATGCGTACAAATGAATTGCAAGCCTGGTGATATAGAGTTTAACCTAAATAAGGCCGCAGATTTTGCATCAGAAGCAAGGAAGACCGATACCCAAATGCTGGTTCTTCCTGAGCTTTTTGACATAGGCTATGATCTTGCCTCTTTGGATACACTGAAAATCAATACTCAAAAAACAGTTGATGCGGTGTCAAAGATTGCAAGAGACAATAACATGTTTATTGCGGCAGGTCTTACAGAAAATAACGGTGAGGCACTTTATAATTCATTATATATAATAAATGATTTGGGTGAAGTGGTTGAAAAATACAGGAAAATAAACCTGTTTTCATTAAGTAAGGAGAACCATTACTTTAAACCTGGGACAAAGCCCCAATCTTTTATTATAAAGGGCATTAAAATCGGAATAATGATATGCTATGATATAAGATTTCCCGAGTTGGGAAGAAACTACCTAAAGGATGGATGCAGTGCCATCCTGATTTCATCCGCATTCCCAAAACCCAGACAGGAGCATTGGAATACTCTTTTAAAGGCAAGGGCTGTTGAAAATCAGCTTTATGTAATTGCATCAAACAGGACAGGAAGGGTAGATTCGATTGAATTTGCAGGCTGTAGCTCCATAATAGACCCTTGGGGGGTGGTTTCCGATAAGCTTGATGATGAAGAAGGAATAATAAACAGCACCATAACCATGGATAAGGTGGATGAAGTAAGGAAGCTTATTCCGTGTTATGATGATATGACAAGGCTTGAAGGACTTCTTAGGATTTAAAGCAGGAAGAAAAAGCTAATAATTAAGGCAATGGGCGAATAGGAATAGGATTAGCAGCACATAAAACAATTAATGCCGGGAAATTCAAAAAAGGAGGTCGTAGTTGGCATGGATATTAATGAGTTTAATAATTTTTATGACAGGAACGAAATCAGGAATGTAGCAAAAAAGATCAAAGGAAAGGTAATTGGAGCTATTGCTATTTTTGCTGTAATATTAGGGCTGGTTGTAGCTGCCGGCATTTATCTTGATATTATCCAGTTAAACGAGATAGGAAAAAAGCTTTCAAGCATCTATATCAAGAACATTCAATACAAATTGATTTTCGGAGCATTTTCGTTTATATTGATTTTTGCTGCTATTAGTATAACCAATGTTTTCACTAAAAAAATATTAATAAAATTTTTAAAGAAAAATGGTACAGAAAGTAATATCAAGTTTCCGAATTTATCCATAGCCGCTCTAATCGCTCTCTTAGGGGCATTTATGACAAGAGACTTCTTCTATCAGAAGGCTATGACATTTTTTAATTCAGAGGTTTTTAACCTAAAAGACCCGCTTTTTAGTAAAGATGTTGGGTATTATGTTTTTCAGAGGCCGTTTCTCATTTCTCTTTATGATTTTGTATCTTATCTATGGATTTTTGTGATTTTTTATACCGCAGCATATTATCTCATTTCACTTGTTACGGTTTATAAGAATATCAACATTGAGGACCTGAAGTTTAAAAGCCTTGTAAGACACAATATAATAAACATTGCAATCTTTTTCCTTATAAAAGCAGTCTCCTATACATTTGAAAAAGAAGGGCTTCTTTTTGGAAGTTTTGCAAATGTAAGAGGCGTAGGATCTTTATTAGGAGCAGGATACATCGCAAATAATATCTGGAAGCTTTACTTTACCGTTGCACCGTTTTTGCTTCTTGCGATTGTGGCTGTGACATTTGTTTCTGTTTGGCGTGGCAAACTTAGGATAGCGGGGTTTTCTATAGCAGTATATCCGGCTGTCTGGATTGTGGTTAGCATCATAGCAGCAATAACCCAGATTGCCTATGTAAAGCCTGATGAGATACAGGCAGAAGGAAATTACCTTAAAAACAATATGACTATGACAAGAAAAGCATATAATATTGATAATATTGAAAGCTATCCTTTTAACCTTGAGCCCTTAAAGCCTGAAATAATTGAAAGGAACAAGGAAACCGTAGACAACATAAGAGTTGTGGACTATAAAGCAACCCTTGACAGCAACAAACAGCTTCAGGGATTAACAAACTTCTACAGCTTCCATGAAGGAGACATAATCAACTACAATATAAACGGCAAGGAGACACCCGTTTTTATATCCGCCAGGGAAATCAACAAGGATTTGCTTCAGTCAAAGTCATATACCAATATGATGTTTAAATACACTCATGGTTATGGTATTGTAATGAACCCAATTAACAGGTTCACCAGAGAAGGTCAGTCTGAATTCATAATCAGCGGACTTCAGAATGAGGAAACCGAGCTTAAAATAAAAGAACCTAGAATTTACTTTGGAGAACTCACAAAGGACTATGTTGTTGTTAATCCTGCCTCGGAAGGCAAGCTGAAGGAAACAGATTATGATGGAAAAACCGAGGTAAGTTACGACACTGTAAACGGCGGCGGAATTAAACTCGGATTTTTTAACAAGGTGCTTTTTGCACTTAAATACCATGATTACAACTTCCTTGTTTCCAGCAATATAACATCAAATTCAAAGATTCTTTTGAACAGGCAGGTAGTGGATAGGGCACAAAAGGCGGTACCGTTTTTAAAGGTAGACAATGACCCTTATATACTGCTGACGGATGACGGAAAGCTCAAATGGATTTTGGATGCATATACAACCACCAATCTATTTCCGTATTCCCAGGATTTCGGAGGATTTAACTATATAAGAAACTCGGTTAAAATAATTATCGATGCCTATACAGGTGCAACGGATTATTATATAATCGATAATAATGATCCTATGATAAAGGTATACAACAAGATATATCCAGGTATTTTTAACACCATCGATAAGCTTCCGGAATTCCTTAAAAATCATATGAGATATCCAGAATATCTCTTTAAGCTTCAGACCGAGGTGTTAAAGAAATACCATATAAAGCCTGACAGCGATCAAAATATAACCAACTTCTACGGAGGTCAGGACTTATGGAAATTGGCATCAATTCCTGACAAAGAATCAGGTGAGGAAATTCTTGAACCTTACTATAATATGATAAAGCTTCCGGGTAAATTCGGTAAAAAAGAAGAGCTTATACTGATGAGGCCGTTTACACCATCAGGCGAAAGGCATAATCTAGGCTCGTGGCTCTCTGTAAGAAATTCAATGGAAAACTATGGGCACCTAATACAGTTTACATTCCCTAATGAGGCACAGAATATATTCGGTCCATATCAGGTTGAGGTAAAGATTAATCAGATTGACTCTATCTCAAAGGACATAACTCTATGGAGTCAAAGCGGAAGTGCTGTATTTAAGGGAAATCTCCTGGTCATACCTATAGAGAACAGCATACTTTATGTTGAGCCTATATATATAAGGTCCACAGGTAATGCAATACCTGAGGTAAGAAGGATTATAACCGGATATCAGGAAGGAAACGAATTCAGGTATGGAATCGGCACCGATTTAAAGAGTGCACTTAATAATATGTTTTCCGCAAATCCAAGCCCTGTGGTGGATGGTAAGGAGATACCACCTGCAGATAACGTGGAGCCTGGGACGGATACTGCCAAGAACCCCTCACAAAATGGTAATACAGGAGATAAACAGCAGGTAATAGACCAGATTCTATCGAAGTATGATGCTTTGAGGAAGCAAATGGATGAACTCGATAAGCTCATGGAAGACTTAAGGTAATATCCTGTAAACACATTAAGGGGCTGTGTGTACATGCGGTTATTTAACCACTAGTGCTACAGCCCCTTAAAAATTATGATTTATTCTACAATATAATTCTACATGACAACATTAAATTTTATGCAAAATTATATTGCTAGTGGATTGCTCTCTTTTTGTTCTTTCCCCCCATAACATCAGATACATCATGTATAGTTACGAAAGCGTTTTCGTCTTTATCATTAATAATAGCCATTAGCTTTGCTATTTCCAAACGTGTAACTACAGAATAAATTATGTTTTTCTGCTGTTCCTCATAAGCTCCTTTTCCTTCTAGGAAGGTAACACCTCTTCCCAGTCTGGCCATAATGGATTCTGCAATTTCATCGGTATAGTCGGAGATAATCATTGCTGCCTTTGCTTCGTCTATTCCTTCAATGATGATATCTATAGCTTTATAAGCTATAAAATATGCCAGTATTGAATACATAGCCCTGTCCCATCCAAAAACCAAACCTGCACTGCTTAAAATAAATATGTTAAAAAACATGACAATTTGACCAACAGATAATATAGTCCGTCTATTTAAAACAATAGCAATTATTTCGGTTCCATCCAATGATCCCCCAAAGCGAATGATTAGTCCGACACCCACTCCCAGAATAATCCCCCCGAATACCGTTGCCAACAAAATATCGTCGGTTAAACTTGGAATAGGATGGAATATTGATAAAAAAAAGGAAAAACAAGTTATGGAAAAAATTGATGATATCACAAAAGACTTGCCGATTTGCTTATAACCAAATATAAGAAAAGGTATATTTAAGAAAAAAGTAAACAACCCAAGAGGTATCCCGGATAAATAGCTGGATATAATTGATATACCTACAATTCCGCCGTCAATAATTTTATTTGGTATCAAAAAGAATTCCAATCCAGCTGCAGCTAAAGTTGAACCTAGAAGTAAAAAGATGTATTTTTGGATTAATCGTAAAACTCGCTTTTTTTTTGTCATTAATTGACCTCCTTTGGGTGATTTGGGATAGGGCAGGCATATTGTTGGTATTATTATTAACAATTGCCTACCCTTTATTTATATTAAAATGTCAATAATCTAGCATTTATCACTTTTAATTTATTATTCTTTTTTATTTTTATTCATGGACTCAGCATCTTTTTCACTAATCTTATTGGCATAGTGACCGATTATAGTTCCGCCAACCAAAAAAACTACAACAAGTACAATTACAACTATAACTGTTATATCCATCTTATCACCTCCAATACACATAGACTAATAGTAAAATTAATCTATTAACTTAGTGTACTTATATTTTAGAGGTTATATGCTTGTACTTGGTACCGTGAAAATAATCGGAAAGCATTCTTTCTATCTTTTGACGGAAATTGAAGGGGTTCCTTTTTTCAGAATGTAATTGCGGGACATAGATAAAGAAGGCAAAAGGAATGCATGTAAAGAAAGGATTGGATGATAGATGCTTAAAAGCCGGCTTTTTAGTATCACTTACCGGTAGAAAGCTAACATTATGAGTAAGCGATAATATAACGTCATTTGTGCTGGGTGCTTGGTTTAAGATGTCAAGGTTGAAAGGAAGAAACAGGGCATTAATATTGAATAAAATTAGCAGTAATATAATTAATATTCTGTTATATATATTAAGCCTAAAAATCTTCAAACCGATTGCATCCTCCCATTATTTCTTAATCCTTAGCTTTATAAGGTTGTTGATCCTGCCGGGTACCGCAATATGGACAGTACTTGTAACCCGCAGGAAACTTTTTGTTACAAAATCGGCAGTTTTTTTTGTTTGTGCCGCCTTTGCCTTTTTCTGATTTGGTTTTGCTTAAGAATAACTGATACAGAACTTGAAACATGTCCGCTCCTTTTCTTCTTTTAAAGTAATTATAACTAATTAATACTAACACATCAACAAGTAATATATACTTATCAATATAATGCTTATTTCTAATATACCATATTTATTAATATTTAAATTGCGACTTTCCTTTTTTCGAGGTATAATCATAATATATGGACAATGGACTTTAAACATTAATATGTAAAGATGCTTGCAAGTTATTCCATTTTATACCTATCATTTCTTTCTATCACCCAAAATAAGACAAGCATCAGGCTTGGTGGTCGGCGATGGTTTACAACTTTGTGCCGGCAATCTAAAAGTGCATTACCATATAGTAAAATAATTTTTCAAAAGGGGATGTCATATGAAGAAAAGTCGAATTCTGTTGGTCTTGGCATTAGTATTAGTTTTTACCAGTTTATCTGTAACATCTGTTTTTGCAGATTCACTTCCGAGTATTGGTATCGAGCTTGACAAAACAGAGGCTAAGGTTGGGGATGTCATAAAAGCTACTGTTAAGGTCAATAATATTAAAAACCTCAATGGATTCCAAGTAAACATGAGATACAATCAGGAAGTACTGAAAGTAATATCCGAAGATGGGTCTGATAATTTTGGGGATGCATCATGTCCTAACAATGGTGAATTAATCAGAAACGAAAGCTATTCATTGTTTCCTGCCGCGGCTAATGTGATTTCAGCAGGAATATTAAACTTTGGCAGGTCCTACATAGATATGGGGTCTTACAAAAAAAGCAATAAGCCTGAAAGTACCGGCTCCATAGCTATATTGTACTTCAAGGTAATAAAAGATGCAGCTACTGAAATAGTATTCGAAGAGCTTGGTACCATGCCGGGTTCAAATAAGGGTACTTTGCTTTTTGATTGGGATGGAAATATCGTAAAAGACTACAGTGTAAATGATTCTTCTAAAATCAATCCCAATTCAAGCCCTGCACCTATGCCAAAGTATACAATGAAAGGGATTGAGCTTCCCAAAAATGAGGAAAAAAACAGTAACATATTTGTTTTTATTCTTGTAGCTGTTATTGTTATTGTTGTTTTACTTCTTGTTATATTCATGTTTGCAGGTAAAAACAAATCTTCCGGCGATACTGATGACGATGCTTTCATTGATGATGAAGATAGCCAGGATGATTATAGTGACAATGAAGATAACCAAGATAGCGACTCTCAAGACTTTGAAACAGATGATTCTGATTCTGCAGATAAAAACGATAAAATATAAGCATTTTGTAATAAAAACAAAGGGGAAGCGGTTAATTACTGCTTCCCCAAACTGAGAGGAGCGATTAATATTGAATAGGGCTGTTTTCAAACAATTAATCAAAAAAATATTTGTGTTTTCTGTCATTTTATCAATCTTAGGTTCAAACCTTCTAGTGGGATTTTCTGAAACGTCAGCATCAGATATAAAAATCAGTATAGGCTCAGGATCGGGGGACCCTGAGGCAGCAGTTACAATACCTGTAAACATATTGTTTATCCCAGCTGGTGGGATAAACAATATGGATTTTAAATTGAGTTACGACAGTAATAATCTTGAACTTGTGAGTATTGATGCAGGTAATATCTTTGATATACCGGTTGATTTTTCGTTCTTTAGTACTCCGGGTACTGGAATAGGGCAAATAAGCTTTTTATTTAGTGATTCCACCCAGGGTAGCTTCCCGCTGAAAAAAGAAGGTACTATGGCTAAGTTAAACTTTAAAGTAAAGAAAAATGCGGTTCAAGGTGTTTATAGAGTTCAAAAGATTAGTATGGGCTCATGTTCAATTTTAGATGCAAGCAAGAAAATGGTACATGTAAACATAGCTTTCAGTGATGGTCCCATAACTGTCATAAATGGTGCTACTCAAACGCCTGTTCCTACAGAGCTTGCTCCATCTGGAAGCGGGACACCTACTCCAAGAATTTCAGATACTCCTTCAGTTACACCATCGGCAGCGGCTTCGCAAAGCACTCCTAGAAATACTCCATCTCAATCACAGGTTATACCGACACCAACCACTGCTATAAAAGCAACGCCTATAATTTTGGTCAGCGAGAAAAAGAATCTCATTCCAAACGGTATTCCAGCTGATCTGGCCATAAGTGTAAAGACAGACAAGAATATATACAAGGAAAACGAGATAATAAAGTTTACTGTCAAATACCTTAACAGATTGGACAAGGCTGCATCAAATGTTGTTATAAGTGCACAGGTTCCAGACGGAACTTCACCCATAATGAGCTCTGTGAAGCCATTAGGTAAGCCAAAGGATAATGGCATAGAGTGGGAAATAGACAGCCTTGAAGTGGGCAAAGTAGGTGAAGTGGAATTTCAGCTTCAAGTAAAAAATCCTCCAGCTGAAATGTCAATTGTAAATGCAATGGTCACAATAGACAGTAAGGACAATGTTTTGAAGAACGATGACAACAAGTCAATAGCAAGGTTTCTCATAATGAAAGATAACATAACTTTCAACCACAAGAAGTTTATGAACGGATATCCCGACGGCACTATAAAGCCTGATAAGGAAATTACAAGGGCTGAGGTAGCTGTATTGTTTGCAAATTTGCTGGACCTTAATACATCCGATCAAACAGCAGGTACTTATCAGGATGTTAAAAAGGGGCATTGGGCATTAAAATACATAAATGCTGTTTCAAAAAAAGGAATATTCAAAGGAACAGTGGTAAAGGGAGTATCCCTGTTCAACCCAAATAGCTTTATAACAAGGGCAGAGCTTGCTACTGCCATATCAAGATACTTAAATCTTGGTGAAAACCTTACTCCGCTGGAAGTGCATTTTTCAGACGTATTGGGGCACTGGTCCATGAAATATGTGGAAGAAGCATTCAGGCTTAATATTGTCAGTGGTTACAGCAATGCTAAATTCCTGCCGAACAATAAAATAAAGAGGGCAGAGGTTTTGGTTATGTTAAACAGAATGTCATTCAGGGGCCCTGTTGAAAGTGATGAGGACAGCCCTTTCAAGGACCTTAGCAAAAAGCATTGGGCATATGGACACATAATTGAAAGCACAGTTGATCATAATACTATCTTGAACGGGCTGACTGAAGTAACGAAGTAAAATATAATCTGTTAAAAGCAATAATAAAAAGCAATAAAAAAGTGAGCTGTTGCACGACTTTAATGGGTCAGTTGATTTGCAACAGCTCTTTTTGATGTTTGGAAAATATGCCACAACTATTTATATATAAAGGAATTTTAGTGAAATAAAATGACTTTTTTAAATTAACAACATACGATTTAATGCAAGTTGCAAAAATTTGTTGTATAATATTACTATATAGGATTTTATAAGGAGGGTTGTCGATAAAGCAAATAAGTTTGGGTTTGTATATCAAAAGAGCATTAGAATTAAAAAGACTAATAAAGGCAATTATTGCCATACTTGTGCCTTAAGTGTACAAGCCTTGTTATTTTTTACTTGGAAGGGGATTATGTTTAAATGGTGTTAAAAAGTAAATTATCTGCAATTCTTTCGTTTATTATTGTTTTTAGTAGTCTTGCTGTGCCTTACATCAATGTAAATGCAAACAGTAATTCGCAGTTTATACTCGAATCGGATCGGACAAGTATAAAAATTGGGGATACCGTTAAGGTTTCTTTAAGGATAAAAGATTTTCCATCTTTTGCGGGTTATCAAGCAAATATCAACTATGACCCTACTGTCCTCAAGCCCGCTTACTCTGATGGAACTTACTATGATGGTACATCCACACCGGAGACAGGTGATATATTACAAAAAAGGTATTCTCCTACTGATATGGGAGCTCACAATCTGGATAAGGGAAACCTTACTTTTGGAAGAACCTACATGAATATGGCGAGCTATGAAGCTTCCGGAAATCCAGAAAGCTCAGGAACTTTAGCATATATTTATTTTGAGGTTCTGAAAACAGCAAACACAGAAATAAAATTGGAAAATGCCGCATCATTAACAAATGCAGTTAGCGGAACTATGGCTTTTGATTGGAAGGGAGCACAGTTTAGCGATTATACCGTTTTAGGGGCTGTATCACTGACGGGGCAAGTATCATCCCAGACCCCAACAGTTGCTGCGACCCCAACAGCTTCTAATAATGTTACACCCACAAGGTCAGCGGTTACTGGCACCAGTACACCAACAAATCCAAATAGAACGGTGACGCCTACAGCGGTTTCAAATACGCCTGCACCCACAAAAAAGATAGACATTGTTACATATATACCTGCAGTAATTGTAGAGGATCTGGCAATTTCTATAAGTGCAGATAAAAAGATATACAATGAGGGCAGTGTTATAACATATACAATAAAGTATAAAAACAGAACAAATGAGACTGCGGTAGGTGCTGAAATATCAGCAGACATATCGGATTTTACATCATTTGTAAGCGGGGCAAACGGTAGTATGGAGGATGGCAAAATCAAATGGAATATTGGAAATATTGCTTCCAACAAATCAGGTGAGCTTAAGTATGCAGTAAAGGTATTACCCCTAGACAAAGCTGAAGAGGAAATATCCACTACTGCAAGCATAAGCGTCTTACTTGGCTCGGAAGAGATAGCCCAATCAACGGTTAGAGTTTTGGCTACATCCAATAAGTTCGGAGAGGTTTCCCATAAAAAGTATATAAAAGGCTATCCTGATAACACATTTAAACCAACTAAGGAAATAACCAGGGCTGAAGCGGCTGTTATGTTCTGCAACATACTGGGTATTGATGTATCAGGCAATAACGACCAGGTTTTTGATGATGTAGAGAGTGACCATTGGGCAGCACCATACATAAACGCTGTGAACAATGCAGGCATTTTTAAAGGTGTCAGTGACGGCAAATTTGTTCCTAACGGTATGATAACAAGAGCAGAAATGGCAACTGCCATAGCAAGATTCTTAAGCCTAAGTGAGGCAGAGCCAATAGAGGTTCACTTTAAAGATATTTCTAATCACTGGGCGTTAAAGTATATTGAAGAAATTTACAGGGTAAAGATAACAAACGGATATAAGGACGGTAGGTTTTTACCCAATAATAAAATCAAAAGAGGAGAAGCAGTAACAATGCTTAACAATATGTTGCTGAGAGGCCCGTTGACTGGAGTCCCTTCAACCTTTGACGATGTAGGGTATGATTACTGGGCAATAGGACATATAGAGGAAGCTGCCAACGATCATACAAGCACCAGAAGTTCAAATGGAGATGAGGCTGCTTAGGCAAGCCAACCCCATATGTAGATAACAAAAAGTAAAACACTAGGTTTGCAATAGTGTTTTACTTTTTGTTATTTCTCAAAAAAACAATAAAAAGTAAAAAGGCTGTTTCATTAACAGCCTTTTTACTCAGTAATTATTTCAGGAAAGTATGGAATCTATTAAAATTAAGAAATTGGCGATTTAGACTCCCCTAACAAAACAAATTTAAAACAAACATTTAACTATTAATTATCTTCTAAAACAATTATATTTTTTTTATGCAAAAATATTAATGATTTTTATTTTAATTTAATGATATTTTATTAGAATTTCTAAAAAATATAAAAATTATAAGAATTATAAGAAAATAAAAATTGGTTGTTTATTCTTATAACTAAAAGATAAAAAAAATATATCAATTGCATAATTTATTTATCTTTGGTGTTAATTTTATTTGGAATTTAATTAAATTCGTATTATAATAATAATCAAAGAGGTTTTTATATATAATTAAGTAAGAATTTTGTTTATGTTCTTATAATTCGGGCTGGCTATATAAGGATGCACTTTATTTAGCTGGGTATTGGGTTAATTGGGGATGTTTTTAATATAGTTTATAATATTCTCATATAGCTTTTTTGGGGGGGACTAATGTGCAGAAGACTGTGGGTGTATTCTACTTTTCGGGTACTGGAAATACTGAAATAGTTGTTAACTTGCTGGGAAATGAAATTTTAAAAAGCGGTAATAAAATAGAAATAATTAGAATAGAAGACATTTTAAAGGATAATGTATATTTTGATGTAAACAATTACGATTTGATTGGTATATGTTATCCAATACATGCTTTTAATGCTCCCGGCATAGTATATGATTTTATCAAAAAGCTTCCGAGGGTTAAAGATAAGTATACCTTTATTATAAAGAACGCGGGATCCAACTTTCTTCAAGGAGGATCAACAAAGATTATAAAAAACAAACTAATTGCAAAGGGATTTGATCTATTTAATGAAAGCTTAGTGCTAATGCCAAGTAATATATTCACAAAATATCCGGATGAGCTTTCAAAACAGTTGTATCTTACAGCTATAAAGAAAGTAAACAGGGTTGTAAGAGAAATATTAAATGGAAAGATGAGGAGACAGAAAAACTCAGTCTTTCTCACTCTATTTACTGGGGTAGCAAGCTTTTTTGAAGGAGTTGGAGTACCTTTATTCGGAAGGGACTTGAAGGTAAGCAGTAATTGTGTCAGCTGCAGCAAATGTGTAAAGAATTGCCCTCGTGGCAATATAAGAATGGAAGGTTTGAAGGTTAAGTTCGGATGGAAATGTATGGGATGCTTGCGTTGTATATACAGATGCCCTAATGGGTCTATAAAACCTACTATTTTTAAATTTGCTGTATTTAAAGACGGGTACAACCTTCAGAGCATAATAGAAAACTCTGAGATAAAAGGGGAATATATAACTCCCGGGACAAAGGGTAAATATAAAGAATTCTACAATTACATTTTTAATGAAGACTAATATTTGGGCTGTAGACATGGGCTTGATTATTTATAAATAAACTTCACGTTACCTTTTTATTGATATCGGACCTAAAGTCATATATCAGTTCGGTATTTGTAGAAAAAGGTTGCGTGAAGTTGTTTTAATTTGATGGGTATAGAAACTTTATTGATTTTTGTACAAATTGATTATTTTCATATATTTATGGTAAAATTACACTATGTAAAAATGAAAAGATCAAATAAACTTAAGGAGAATAAAATATGGATATTATTGATATGGCTAAAGAACTAGGAAATATGCTCAAGGAGTCGCAGCAAATGGTAAGTTTAAAAAAATCCGAAGAGGTGCTGATGCAGGATGAAAAAGGCAAGGGTCTTCTAAATGATCTGTACATGCTGCAGCAGGAGATGTCCAATGCAATGAGTGAAACAACCGATAGAGACATTCTTGAAGATATACAAAAGAGGTATTCCCTAAAGCAAGATGAGGTGCTTGCTTATGACGCGACAAGGGCATATTTCGAAGCAAAAGGCAACTTTGACGGTCTTATGAAGAAAATAAACGATGTGATATTGTACAGTATTACAGGTCAGGAGCCATGTTCAGATGACAACTGTTCATCCTGTGGATGCGGATGCGGACATTAATATGATTTTAACAGTTATATTTAAAGTGAGGTAGATTGTAGCAATGGCAACACTTACACCAATGATGCAGCAATACATTGATATCAAGGAAAGGTATGATGACTGCATTCTGTTTTTCAGGCTAGGGGATTTCTATGAAATGTTTTTCAAGGATGCCCAAACAGCTTCCAGAGAGCTGGAAATAACTCTTACAGGAAGAGATTGTGGGCAGGAGGAAAAGGCACCGATGTGTGGAGTGCCTTTTCATTCTGCTGAAGGCTATATTGCAAGGCTTGTCAATAAGGGATATAAGGTTGCAATATGTGAGCAGGTTGAAGACCCGGCTGTTGCAAAGGGTATAGTTAAAAGGGATGTTGTCAGGGTAGTTACTCCCGGTACTGTGATAGACTCTTCAATGCTTGATGAGAGGAAGAATAATTACCTTTTGTCGATATATAAAAGCAAAGATTATTTCGGTATCGCTGCGGTTGACATAACGACAGGAGAATTTTCAGCTACTTCAGTTAGTTGGGGTAATACCATTCAAAAAATGATGGATGAAATCGCAAAATACTCGCCCTCTGAAATTATTGCCAATAGAGAGTTGTGTGAGAATAAAACAATCATGTCCGTTATTAAAAACAGGTTTAATTCCTTTGTAACATGCCTTGGTGATGAAAGCTTTTCAAGGGAAAAAGCTGAGGATAAGTTTTGCGACAAATTGGGTGAGAAATGTGCCGGAGATTCTTTCAACCTTCCTCTTATTGCTTCTGGAGCACTTTTGCAGTACATAGAGCAGACCCAGAAAGTAAGTCTTCACCATATACAGGATATAAATCTGTACAGGATAGAAGAGTTTATGGTATTGGACATGTCTACAAGACGAAACCTTGAGCTTTCCGAGACAATGAGGGAAAAGTCCAAAAAAGGAACTCTCCTGTGGGCTTTGGACAAAACAATGACATCAATGGGAGGCAGAACAATAAGAAGATGGGTAGAGCAGCCTCTTCTTAACACATCCGATATAAATGAACGACTTTTTGCTGTCAGTGAATTAAAAGAAAAGTTCATGTTTAGGGTGGAAATAAGGGAGCTTTTAAAAAGGGTATATGACATTGAAAGGCTTATGGGAAAGGTCATTCTAGGAAATGTAAACTGCAGAGACCTTGTTTCCTTGAAAAATTCAATGGGGCAGATACCGTATATTAAAGAGCTTCTCAAAGATTTTTCAGCATCCTTGATCGAAAGAAAAAATAATGAAATTGATCTTCTTCAAGATGTTTATGAACTTATTGAAAATGCCATTGCTGATGAGCCGCCAGTATCAGTTAAGGAAGGCGGTATAATCAAAACAGGTTATAATGAAGAGGTTGACAAATACAGGAATGCAACTACCGAAGGTAAAACATGGATTGCAGCTTTGGAAACAAGCGAAAGGGAAAAGACAGGTATAAAAAACCTGAAGGTTGGATTTAATAAGGTTTTCGGATATTTCATAGAGGTTACAAAATCATACTTTTCATTGGTGCCTGAAAGCTATATAAGAAAACAAACCCTGGCAAACTGTGAGAGGTATATTACCCCTGTGCTTAAAGAAATAGAGGACACCATATTAGGTGCGGAGGAAAAGGTTGTAGACCTTGAGTACAAGCTGTTTCTTGAGGTTAAGGACAAAATAGCAGGGGAGATAGAAAGAATAAAAAGGACAGCTAATGCAATTGCGGAAATAGATGTATTATGTTCATTTGCAGAAGTGGCTGACAGAGAGTCCTACTGTTTTCCTGTCGTTGACAATGGTGAGAAAATAGAAATAGTTGACGGAAGACATCCTGTGGTGGAAAAAATGCTTGAGCAGGGCTATTTTGTGCCAAATGATGTTAATCTTGACATGTCGGAAAACAGGCTGGCCATTATCACAGGACCTAATATGGCGGGTAAATCAACCTACATGAGGCAGACAGCTTTGATTGTTCTTATGGCCCAGATAGGAAGCTTCGTGCCTGCCAAGAGTGCAAAAGTAGGTGTGGTTGACAGGATATTTACAAGGGTTGGTGCATCGGATGACCTCTCTGCCGGACAAAGTACATTTATGGTAGAAATGTCTGAGATGGCAAATATACTCATAAATGCGACAAATAAAAGCCTTTTGATTCTAGATGAGATTGGAAGAGGGACAAGCACTTTTGACGGTCTTAGCATCGCATGGGCTGTTATCGAATATATATGCGATAAAAACAAGCTTGGAAGCAGGACACTTTTTGCAACACATTACCATGAGCTTACAGAGCTGGAAGGTAAGATTGGAGGCATAAAGAACTACTGCATTTCTGTTATGGAAAAAGGCGAGGATATCGTATTTTTAAGGAAGATAATAAGGGGTGGTGCCGATGACAGTTACGGCATTCAGGTGGCAAGGCTTGCGGGATTGCCTCAGGCTGTTTTAAGCCGTGCAAAGGAGATTTTAAAAGAGCTGGAAGATGCAGATATAAACAAAAAAGAAATGAGGATCAGAAAAAAGAATCTGCCTATTGACGGGCAAATGAATTTGTTTTCGGTTAAGCCTGAAAACAAGGGTTTCCAGGAGGTTATTGAGGAGTTAAAAACCGTTGATGTAAGTGCTTTGACTCCTTTAGATGCACTTAATGTAATCTATAAACTCCAACAAAAGCTCAGGAATTCTTGACAGTCCATCAATATTAAATTGACAAATATATTACATTTGTCTGTTAATGGAGCTTATTTTCAATACTTATAATAATTAGCAGAAGGGATACTATGGGAAAGATTGTACTACTTGATGAAAATACTTCCAATAAAATCGCTGCGGGTGAAGTGGTTGAAAGACCTGCTTCTGTAATTAAGGAGCTTGTGGAAAATTCAATAGACGCAGGGGCAGATAATATAGTCGTAGAGGCAAAGAACGGCGGAATAAGCCTTATGAGAGTCACCGACAATGGCTCGGGTATAGAAGACGATGACGTTGAAATAGCCTTTGAAAGGCATGCCACGAGTAAAATACGAAGCTCAAATGATCTGGAATCCATAGGTACATTAGGATTTAGAGGGGAAGCTTTAGCCAGCATTGCATCTGTGTCCGTTGTGGAGCTTACAACCAGGACCAGGGCTAACCAGTATGGTATTTATGTAAGGGTTGAGGGGGGCACAGTAAAGGAAATAAAACAGGTGGGGTGTCCTGTTGGAACTAGTTTTACAGTAAGCAGTTTATTCTATAATACCCCAGCCAGATACAAATTTCTTAAAAAAGACAGCACCGAGTTCGGATACATTTCTGAAATTGTAAATAGAATAGCTCTCGCAAAGCCGGGCATTTCTATGAAGCTTATTGGGAACAGCTCGGTTGTGCTACATTCCCCAGGC
This sequence comes from Pseudobacteroides sp., assembly GCF_036567765.1. Classification (NCBI taxonomy): domain Bacteria; kingdom Bacillati; phylum Bacillota; class Clostridia; order Eubacteriales; family Oscillospiraceae; genus Pseudobacteroides; species Pseudobacteroides sp. Next base: position 64,540 of record NZ_DATCTU010000004.1, on the reverse strand, counting down.
AATAATGATCTTTTAAGTGTCATATTCAGCATATATGGTAAAGAAGTAAGCAGAAATCTTTTACCTATTGATTATGAAGACTCCATTCTTAAAATCAAAGGTTATGTTGGTAAGCCTGAGATATCCCGATCTACAAGGGAGTACCAATCGGTTTTTATTAACGGACGGTACATAAAAAGCAAGCTTATCTCTGCAGCCATTGAGGAAGCGTATAAGACTTTTGTAATGAAGAACAAGCATCCTTTTACCGTTTTAAATATCAATATAAATCCAATGTTGGTTGATGTCAATGTTCATCCTACAAAAATGGAAATAAGGTTTTCAAAGGAGCAGGAGGTATTTAGGAGTGTTTATCATGCTATAAATAATGCACTTTTAAGTACTCCCCTTATTAGAAACGCCTATTTTACAGAAAAAAGCGGAAATCTGTTTAAAATTACGGATCAGGAGATAAAAAAGCCGGATTTTGTTCAGCAAAATATTGAGACAGCAAGTATTCTAAAAAATAAAAATGAGTTAACGGATAAAAATGAGTTAACAAACCAGAATAGGGATAAAGGTGCGGCTAAAGCAGTCAAGGAAGAAAAATCTAATTATAATTATATAGATATAAACAGTACGCCGCCAAATATTGGCACAGAAGAAAGTAAAAATATAGAGGTGTTTCAAGGATCTGATTTAAGTACACAAAATGAAATAGTAAAAAAGGAAAGTTTACATAATAATAATTTAAATAGCAATAATTTATTTAGTAAAAAGTTATGTGAACAAAGTGGCGATAACAATAAGAAAGAAATTGAAAGTCCAGAAAGTAAGCAAACAAACAAAGAATACAACTTGATTGTATCTGATAAAACTGATTCAATAGATAAATGTAAGAGTGATGATAAAGAGGATGGGAGGGCCAAAGAAGAGAAACTTGAGGTGTTTAAAAATGCCACAATAATTGGGCAGGTTTTTTCCACCTATATTCTTATACAAAAAGATAATAACCTCCTTCTTATTGATCAACACGCGGCACATGAAAGAATTATGTATGAGTACTATAGGGAAAAGTTCAGTAAAAAGGAGCCTTTTTCACAAATCCTCTTAACACCTGAGGTTGTAGAGATACCGTATAACGAAATAAAGTTTATTGAAGGTAAGAAGGAAATTTTTAATAATTTAGGTTTTAATTTTGAGAATTTTGGAAATAATTCAATTATCATAAGATCAGTTCCTTTTATAAATGATATAAATTCTGTTAAGGAGCTGTTTTTAGAGATTGTTGACAAGATAAAGAAGTCAAATGTTGACAATATTGATATTATGGCGGATGAAGCCATCTACACAATTGCCTGCAAGGCAGCTGTAAAAGCTAATAAAAAGCTTGATGAAAAAGAAATAATCAGTGTCATGGATAAGCTTGGAGAAACAAGGAATCCATATACATGTCCTCATGGAAGGCCTGTTATTGTAAAGCTTACAAAGCATGAGCTGGAAAAAATGTTTAAAAGGGTTTTGTAGGGGTGGTTATGGGTAAGGTTATTGTAATAGTAGGTCCCACAGCATCAGGTAAAACAGCATTGTCTATTAAATTGGCAAAGGAACTGGAAGGGGAGATAATCTCTGCGGATTCAATGCAAATTTACAGGTATATGGATATCGGAACAGCTAAGCCTGATGAGGAAGAGATGTCAGGAATCAAGCACTATCTTATTGATGAAGTAAATCCTGATGAAGAGTTTAGTGTGGCAAGATATAAAGAGCTGGCGACCAAATATATCGATGAAATATTAAATAAAGGAAAACAGCCTATAGTTGTAGGGGGGACTGGGCTTTATATCAATTCCCTTCTTTATAATATAGATTTTTCAGAGACTGTATGCGACTGGGAGCTTAGGGAAAGACTTAAGAAGGAAGCTGAGGAACTGGGAAATGATTATCTTCATGACAAACTCAAATCTGTTGACCCATTAGCCGCTGGAAGAATTCATAAGAATGACACAAAGCGGGTCATTAGGGCATTAGAGGTATATGAGTATTCTAAAAAGACAATATCTGAGCATCAGGAGGTGTCCAGGAAAAACCCTTCCAGGTATGAGTTTTATACCTATGGCCTTAAAATGGGCAGGGAAAGGTTGTATGATAGAATAAACAAAAGAGTAGATTTAATGTTTGAAAGGGGATTGATTGAAGAAGTAAAAGACCTTATAAGGATGGGCTATGATAGAAATACCATTGCAATGCAAGCTTTAGGATATAAAGAACTGCTTTTATACCTTAAGGATGAAATTACTTTAGAGGATGCAAAGGAAATAATAAAGATGGGATCAAGAAGGTATGCCAAGCGTCAAATAACGTGGTTTAAAAAGACCGAAGGTATTAAATGGATTGATTTGGATTCGGAGCAGGACATAAATAAAATTGCAAAAAATATTGAAAATGATATTGCAACAAATGGTAATTTCCTATAGAATAATTGTATAGTTTCGGGTAAGTGTTATGTTTTAGCATGGATAAAAATAGATAGATAGAGGAGGAGTCCCGTGAACAAGAATAATATTAATTTACAAGATGTTTTTTTAAATCAGGTTAGAAAAGAGCATATTGCTGTAACAATCTACCTGACAAATGGTTTTCAGTTAAAAGGTATGGTAAAAGGTTTTGATAATTTTACAGTAGTTTTGGATAGCGATGGAAGACAACAGCTTGTTTACAAGCATGCTATATCAACTATAAGTCCTATGAAACTTGTAAATCTTATATTTAATGATAACAGAGAACAGTAAAAAAAGCCGCTTAGCGGCTTTTTTAATGCTGTATTAAAGTTTTCTGAAAACACCAATAACCTTTCCTAAAATACTCAAGTTTTCTCTTACAATTATAGGCTCTAAGTATTTATTCTCAGGCTGGAGCCGAACATATCCATTTTCCTTATAAAATGTTTTTACTGTAGCTTCATCACCAATCAGTGCCACCACTATATCCCCGTTATTAGCTGTAGCCTGCTGCTTTACTAAAACAAGGTCCTTGTCGAATATACCCACCTCAATCATACTGTCACCCTGTACCTTTAGCATAAAAGCGGTTGAATTTTGCACAAAGTCTACTGGTAATGGAAAAGTGTCCTCCACATTTTGAACAGCTAAAATTGGCTGGCCGGCTGTTACCTTACCGACAATAGGAACATCAACCATTTCTTTTACTGTATAATACCCCTTGTCATTCTTTTGCGTGCTTGCATTTTTGGAGCCTACTATCTTCAAAGCTCGCGGTTTTGTGGGGGTCTTTTGGATTTGACCGGTTTTACTGAGCTTTTCTAGGTATCCGTGAACCGTTGATGTTGACTTTAAGCCTACGGCTTTGCATATTTCTCGAACTGAGGGGGGATAACCCTTTTCAGCCACTTCCTTGTTTATAAAATCTAGAATTTTCTTTTGATTTTCATTCTGCTTCTCATGCATACCATACACCCCGTTTAAATTTAATGAATATGGATTAAATCGATTTATGATTTTTATATTCTAAGTACATTTAATTCCTTGAAAGGTTTCGTCAGGATTATTATATCATATAATTTTAAAAAATCAAACTAATGTTCGAAAAATAATTGACAAAGAACGGATGTTTGGGTATAATTATCATAAAGAACGGGTGTTCGGAGGGATTATAATGAAGAAAAAATATACTTTAAAAAATAAAAAAAGATTTTTTACATTTTTATTTTTAATTTTAGGTATTATGATTACTTTTGTTTTTGCCGATATATCGTATGGAATTAAGAAAAAAGAATATAAGTTGATAGAAATAAAATATGGTGATACCCTATGGGATATCGCGGACCGTTATAGGGGTAGCATTGAAATACGTAAATTTTTATATGAAATTAAAAAAGCTAATAGCCTTGACTCAAGCGAAATATACACAGGAGATACGCTAAAAATTCCTGTTGCAGGATAAAAATGATATAAGAGAATTGGACTTGAAGCAACCTAACTTTATTAAAGGATGTGATACCATGGCAGGATATAATCTTGATGATAAGACTGGATTGCTGGGCGTATTTACGAAGGCCAGTCTAAAAGTTATTAAGGTAAGCAGTGACATAGATATGAAGCATTATAATGTCTATAATGATCTAGTAGCAACTGTAGAGTCTGTCAGTGATCCAATAATAAAGCTTACTTTAAAGGAAAATGTAAAGGACCTGATATTAGCACCGCGTGATATTATTGTTTTAAGCTATAATAGCTCTAATGAGGTTTATTTGCTTAGTGCCAGCATAGTATCTATTGATGATGACGAACCTATACAGTTTACAGTATCAATCTTAAAAATTGAAAAACTCAAGGACTTAAGAAAAGCAGAAAGGTTTTTTATTAGTAAGGCTGCACATGTTAAGGTTCAGGGAATACTTGATCCCATATTCGGCATCGCTACTAATATTAGTGTATCCGGGGTAAAAATTGTTTGTAATATCAACTTGATACTTGATGATGTTATGGAAATTACTATTGCACTGGATAAAAATGAAAAAGTTGTTTTCAGAGGCAAAATAGTGAGAAAGAATAAAATAATGGACTTATATGAGTATGGTTTTGAGATTTATGAGATATCGGAAGTCAATAGGAGAAATTTGCACCATTATGTAAATAAATTCAAGTTCGGGAATCCTTAGAAAGTTAGAGGCAAATTCTATTAAAGGTTGTAAGTTAATTATATAATTATAAATTGGCTAAGCAAATAACACTAGTGTTCAGGTTATTTTACTTAGCCAATTTTAATGCTCAAAAATATAGAATCACAAAGTCACTTTGCAGTCCTGTATATTTAAGTGTTAATTATTAAAAATGTAAATTGATTATTGCAAAACATATAGTTTGTGTTATATTAAAACTACTGAGTGATTTCACATATTAAAAGTGTTAATAACCATACTTTTGGCGGAACAGGTAACGAACGGAGTATAAATTTATAAAAAAGGACTGAGACTTATGGGAAAAGAGTGTTTGATATATGATCGTGCTTGTATTAAATGCTATGAATGTGAAAAATGTGATTTGGACAGCACAAAAAGATGCAATAACTGTGAGAAGTGCTTGGAGCATAGTGGAGAATACAGATCTGTGAATATAGAAGAGTTTATTAAGGAAAAAGAGGAAAAAGATGAATAACGAGATTTTTTTAGATAACAGTTCAACTACAAAGCCTTATGATGAAGTTGTAGAATTGATGGGGGTCATTAGCAAAGAAGTTTACGGAAACCCATCATCTCTTCACAAAAAAGGTATTGAGGCAGAAAGAGAGATCAAAAAGTCAAGGCAGGTTATTGCTGACAGCCTGAGAGTAAATTCAAATGAAATATATTTTACTTCAGGAGGCACAGAGTCAAATAATTTAGCCATAACAGGATATCTTTTCGGAAACCCCAGGAAGGGCAAACACATTATAACTTCATCTATAGAGCATCCTTCGGTAATGGAGATTTATCAGCATTTGGAGAGTTCAGGCTATACAGTTGATTTTTTGAGTGTTGACAGCAACGGCTTAGTAGATATGGGTGAGCTTAAGTCAAAGATTACGGGGGAGACTGCATTAATAAGCATTATTCTTGTAAATAACGAAGTTGGTGCAATTCAGCCCATTGATGAAATAATAAAAATAAAAGATTCTATAAATAAAAATGCTGTTATACATGTAGATGCAGTTCAGGCATATGGGAAGATGGATATTTTCCCTAAAAGCGTTGGCATTGACATGATATCTATGAGTGCACACAAGATACATGGACCAAAAGGCAGCGGAGCTTTATATGTAAACAAGTCCATAAGGTTGAATCCTCTCTTTCTAGGAGGAGGCCAAGAGTCGCTGTTAAGGTCAGGGACTGAAAATGTTCCGGGAATATGCGGTTTTGGGAAAGCTGTAGAAATAACTTTTAAAAACATGAAGGAAAATTATAAAGCGGTAGATGCTTTGAAAGGTAGCTTTATTATGGAAATACAAAAGAATATTGAGGACTTTAGGATCATTTCATCGGAAAACTCAAGCCCTTATATTCTCAATGTAGCTTTTGGAGGCATAAAATCAGAGGTTTTGCTGCATCACTTAGAAGAGAAAAACATATATGTTTCGACAGGATCTGCATGTTCCTCAAGAAAAAAGATTCACAGCAGAGTTCTGAAGGCAATGGGAGTCCCGGCAAAATACATTGACGGTGCAATTCGAATAAGCCTTTCTGCTTTCAATACTGATGATCAGGTTATTACTGCTGCTAATGCGATTAAGGAAATATTGCCGAGAATCAGGAAAACTTCCAGGTCTAAATAAATTTTAATATGAAAAGTGATAATCTTTTATAATTGAAAGAGTTTACACTTTTCATATAACCTAAAAGTAATATAATTCATTTCAATTTAAATATTAATAGTTTTAACCCACTCTTTGATTCTCCTGATTCCTTCACTCTTGTCTTCTAAGGGTGATTTTATTTCCAATTCTCCTATAAATTGATTACCGTTTAGTACATTTTTCATATTATCGAAGGTTTTTCCCTTAGAGCCTCCATAGCAGCAGTAAAGGGCAATCTTTTTACCTTTGATATCTATTTGGGAAAAGAATGTATTAAAGGGTGAGGCAAATGAACTTGCCCAGACGGGGGTGCCTATAATGACCATGTCATAATCCATAGGTTTTTTATCCACAGGAAGTAGATCAGGCTTAATTTTAAAAACAACCTGCATTCCTCCTACAAAAAGCTTAAAAAAGGTTGACTTTGGAAGGCTTTTTTTAGTCTTGATTTCGAGAGTGTCAGCTTTTATTTCCTGTGCAATTGTTTCGGCAACGAATTTACTATTACCTGATTGGGTATAGTAAACTATTAGTATTCTTCTGTTATTGGTGCTATTTGACATTTAGATACCTCCTAATAGTTGGATGTAATGTTATGTGTTAGTGTAAAGATTAATACTAAAAATTATTATATCAAAAACACATTAGTTTTAATAGTTCATTGTATGGTAAAATAATAAGTAATACTTCTATAAAAAGTGATTAATCAAATAGAAGGAAGGTGTAATTATGAATTTTAAGATAATTATTTTAAGCATTTTGTTTATAGTTGCATTAGGATGCAGCTCAAAAACGCCCCAAACGCCAAAGATGCCCCAAACACCTCAAACACTTCAAACGCTTCAAACGCCCCAAACCAGCCCAACACCTCTAATTCCGACACTATACAGGCCTTTGGATTTTGTTGACAAAGCAAAGCTTAAAACAGATGAAGCATATGGGGATAAAACATACTTTGATCTTATGTTTGCCCCGATTGGCTGGTCAAAAGACGGTAAATTTGCCTATATTACTGGTATATACGGCGGCGGGGCAGGAAATGATGAAACAGGTTATTTCAGATGGGTGATCCAGGACATGGTGACGGACAAATATTTATGGCAGTCTGAGCGAGGGCTGGAAGAAGGATTACCAATGGAGTTGAGGGATAGCAACAAGGATACCGAAATATTTAAATGGGTTTATAGTAACTTGAGAGTTAAGTACAAAGAATATCTGGATAAATACGGTATTATAATCCATACCGACCTTAAGGTATCAAGTTTTCCATTAGAATATAACAATAATAAATACACAGCATCAATAGCAGATATTTCATATGGTGATATGTATGGTACACCGAATATAATAACAAAATATAAAGTTTTGGTTAATAGGAACGGTATCAATAAGACCTTCAGTGAATATAAAAATCAAAACGATATGTTTCTTAATGTTCAGATAGGCGGATATATAAAGAGTCCCTATGAACCGCGGGTTGCGTTGGTTTTATCCAGTGTTACGAGAGGCTGGGAGGGTGCTCCGCATCCGGTTAAAAGCAGTTTTGTTGGGTGTCATTTGGAAATTGGCTATTGAGGTTACGTCATAATTTAAACTTTAAAAAATATTTAATTCGTGTTTACTAAGCAAGTTAAATGGAAAATATAAAAAGGACAAAAATTAAAAAACAGTGGACTAAAATCATTCTTTTTGAGGTAAAGTTATGGTATTGGAAAAAATTTACGGAAAAATGTTTTATTACTTTCTTTATTCAATTAACCCATTAAAGAAGCAGATAATAAATACTCCGTGCAGCATTCATAAGTTTATAAACCTACAGTCATTGGAGATTATAAAAAATGACAAATATGTAGATGCCTTTAATTTTTTCAGCGATAACCTGGTTTCAATTAATGAAGGAGTTGTTTGGGCAGATCAGGACTTTAAGAGCTCAGGTCACTTTTATAACCCATATATTGAAAGAGGATTATATGGGAACCGCAATGCTCTTTCATTGGCTCGAGAGTATTATAATAATACTTTAGAGAATTGGAAAAAGTCCAGCATTCAGGAATCTATGTTTTATCTTGGGGCAACCATGCATATTATCCAGGACATGACCATACCCCAGCATGCAAATATAAGGCTACTTGACAATCATAGGCAGTATGAAAACTTTGTAAGAAGAAATTATAATAACTATGATGACTTTTTAGCAATGGAGGGTGGATACTACCTTGATGATATTGATGAGTTTGTAATTTTTAACTCTAGAAATGCCATCAACATATATAACAAGCTTAAGAATATAGAGGATGAAAACGAGAGATTTTATAAGCTTACCAGGTATATACTTCCAATGGCTCAACGGACATCAGCAGGCTGCCTTATGAGGTTTTACAAAGACACAATGATCGGTGAAGAAAATAAATCAGGGCCAAAAGGATAATAGATGTCCTTAGGCCCTGATTTATATGTTACTGGCTTACATCAAAGCTATAATTCCTGCCTGAGTTATTGTCCCAATTGTTTGCACTGTCCTTAAAGCAAAGGTTCATCGTGTCTCCGTATTCCACAGGTAAAGAGGCTTCAAAACCTGTTAGAGACTTGTTCATCTTGAAAAATGCTGATTTTAGCCAATCGCTCCCATAACCTATATGAACATAAACATCGTTAGCACCGCTTTTTGAGAGAATACCATCATATTGCACTTTTACCTTTTCTCCAGAAGTTGGAACAGCTGGACTTACACTAATACCATTTTGCAGGTACTCATTATTTTTTGAAGTTCTAGGCATATTAATATCCTCCTTTATTTAGTCATACAGTTCGGCATCTATTTTATTATTCTCAAGCAGAATTAAAAAAATTCAATTGTTAAAATAATGCACATGGTAATTATGTGGGAATACTTTTTATATTTTTGAGCATAATAAAAAAGCTTCGCTCCACAAAAATATTAAAGAAAAAATTTATTAATAATATTTTTTAAGGCTTAACATATAATAACGAGAGGAAAGGATGATTAAATGAAAGCTGTTATAATGGCGGGGGGTGAAGGCACAAGATTAAGACCGCTAACATGTAATCGGCCAAAACCCATGGTTCCGATTATAAATAAGCCTGTGATGGAACATATTATTGAATTGTTAAGAAAATACAATTTAACTGATATTGCTGTAACTCTACAATACATGCCTGAACTGATTAAGGAATATTTTGGGGACGGTAGCGAATTTGGTGTTAATATAAGATACTATGTGGAACAGACACCTCTTGGCACTGCTGGAAGTGTGAAAAACGCGGAAGATTTTTTAGATGATGTATTTGTAGTAATAAGCGGAGATGCTTTGACGGATATTGATCTTAAAAAGGCGATTGATTTTCACTTCAGTAAGGGCTCCATTGCGACTATAGTATTAAAGAAAGTTGATGTTCCATTGGAGTACGGTGTTGTTGTTACTGATGAAGAATCAAGAATTTCAAGGTTCCTTGAAAAGCCAAGCTGGGGAGAAGTTTTTAGTGATACTGTAAATACAGGAATATATATTTTTTCCCCGGAAATACTTGGATACTTTAACAAAAATGAAATGTTTGATTTCAGCAAGGATCTGTTCCCCATTCTTTTAAAGGAGAAAAGGCCTTTATATGGGTTTGTTACAGATGACTACTGGTGTGACATCGGGGATTTAAAAGCTTATAGCCGTGTGCACATGGATATCCTTGAGAAAAAAGTTAAGGTGAATATACCGGGTAAAGAGGTTGAGCCTGGGATATGGTTGGATGAAGGGTGCGAAATTGAAGACGGTGCAAGGCTTGAAGCTCCATGCGTAATCGGCAGAAATACCAAGATAAAGAAAACAGCAAATATAGGAAGCTTTTCAATAATAGGTGACCACAATATAATAGATGAAAGAAGCGGAATTAAACGCAGCATTTTATGGAAAAACAATTTGGTAGAAAAGAATGTCCAGGTTAGAGGTAGCGTTATATGCAACAAGGTTCATTTAAGAAGCAACTCTTCAACCTTTGAGAACTCTGTAATAGGTGATGACACCATAATAATGAACAACGCACTTATAAAGCCTAATATTAAAATTTGGCCTAATAAGCTTATAGAGGAAGGTGCAGAAGTCAATTCAAACCTGGTATGGGGCTCAAAGTTCACTCGCTCCATATTCGGAAACAGAGGAGTCGCAGGCGAAATAAATGTTGATATTACTCCGGAATATGCTTCGAAGCTTGGTGCTGCTTATGGTGCTACTTTCAAGGGAAAGGCAAAAATAGGTGTTAGCTGTGATGACTCAACACCTGCACAGATGCTTAAGGTTTCATTCATTTCGGGACTTTTGTCTGCAGGTATTGAGGTATATGATTTTGGAAAAATGCTTTTGCCAATAACACGATCCGCAATAAGATTTTATAAAAACGATGGCGGTATTCATATAAGTACCTCTACAGAAGACGTAGCCAGGCTGTTTGTAGATTTTCTCGATAGGAATGGAAGCAATGTGGACAGGGGTACTGAGAGAAAAATTGAGAATGCATTTGTAAGGGAAGACTTCAGAAGGTGTGAGGGCGATTGTATAAAAGAAATAAAACAAATCCCCGATTACAGCAAGTTCTACCTTAGGAATATAATAAATAATGTTGTATCCAATAAAATGAAGTACAAGATTGCACTAAATTCAAGATCAAGCTTTATTTTATCCACGATGAATGAGCTGCTTACTGGACTAGGCTGTGAAGTTGAAGTTGTAAATGTGAAGCTTATGAACATAAAAACCATGAGCCAAAGCATGACATCAAATGATGTTAAATACTTTACAAGCCACATAAAAATGGGGAAATTTGACCTTGGAGTTTCAATCGAGGATACTTCAGAGAAAATGATGCTTGTAGACAACAAGGGCAGGATTATAACTGAAGATATGTTTATAGCCCTTATATCTCTCATATTCTTCAAGAATGTTCAGGGAGGCACTGTGGTTGTTCCTATCTCGGCAAGCCAGGTTGTAGACAGGATTGCAGATGAATGCAACGGCAAGGTTGTAAGGTCCAAAACATCAACTCAGGACATAATGGAGAAGATACTTGGCAATGAACTGAAGGAGGAGATGTTGGATCAGTTTACCATGCATTTTGATGCAATGGCAGGATTGGTCAAAATATTGGATTTCATGCAAAGAAATGATTACAAACTTTCAGATCTTGTAGACATGATTCCAAACTTCTATATTGATAAAAAAGAAGTTGAGTGCCCATGGGAAGCCAAGGGAAAGGTTATAAGGCATATTATGCAGGAGAACAGCGGAGACAGTATAGAGACCTTGGAGGGAGTAAAGATCTTCAAGGAGGGCGGATGGGTCTTAGTTCTTCCAGATGCTGAAAAGCCTGTATGCAATGTTATAAGCGAGAGCTATTCAGCCGAGTTTGCTGAGGAACTGACAAGCATATATATAAATAAAATCCGTGAAATAAGTCGTGGTTAGTTATGTAAGTTTCATTAAATCATATGAAATCATTAAAAAATATTACCTGATAAACGGTAATATTTTTTAATGCATAAATTTCAATATTCCAGTACAATAAGCAAATTAATAATAATATATTCTTGAATTAATACCGATTTAAAAGTAGAATATACTTACGGCAATTTTTATGTCCAGTGGATTATGGTGTATAAATAAGTGCAACAATTTCAATTATATAAGGAGCTGTTTCTATGCAGCAAAACAAAAAGCTGATACTTGTTGTTATTTTTGCTATTTTGGGTATTGTTATTTCTCTTCAGGTAAAGGGCATAATTTATGTAAATAAAAAAATGGAATCCCAATCTATAGATGATATAGAAAGATTGACGAAGGAAATTCAAAAGGAGCAGCAGATAGGCAAGGAGCTTACGAAAAAGGTTTTAGAAAATGAGAGAATTAAAGAAGAAAATTTAAAAAATTCAATTGCATTAGGAAAAGACAACAATTTAAAAAAGCTTAAGGAAGAGCTTGATGTTATAAAGTTCAAGTCAGGTTTGGTACCTGTAAAAGGTGAAGGAGTAATAGTTTCACTTGACGATGCAGAGGCCAGAATAAATGAAGATGAAAGCACCTTGATTCTTCATGACAGGGATATAGTAAGGGTAGTAAATGAGTTAAAAAAGGCCGGTGCACAGGCTATATCAATTAACGATGAGAGGGTTACGGGAGTAACCGAGTGCATATGTGCCGGTCCTACAATAATGATAAACGGAAGAAAGTACACCACTCCCTTTGAGATAAAAGCGATAGGTGATCCGAATGCATTGTACGATACTGTAAATAGCAGCAAGATAGTATTCTATTTAATAAGGGACAAGATCAGAGTAAATATTAGCAAAAGTAATGATATAACAATTCCAAAATACGATAACGCCAATATTGACAGTTTATTTTCCGGTCTGGAGGTCATAGATGATGAAATATGGTAGGAGTATTGCAATAACTGCTATATGTGTTCTTTTGGGAATGATAATGGCTTGGCAGTATAAGAGTATAGATTATAATGAAAGGGAGAAGAGCCTTGAAAGGAAGTCTCTGGAAGAGCTTAAAGACGAGCTGATAAGAGAGCAGCGAAATAATGAAAATCTTTCCATAAGAAATGCGGAGCTTGAAAAGGAGAATAAGGATTATGAGAATTCAAAGGGTGATGTGACAAAGGAAACTCAGATCCTAAAAAATGAGCTTGAGCGTGCCAGGATTATTGCGGGGCTTGTTGATGTAAAGGGCAAAGGAGTTGTTATTACCCTTGATAATGATTTGGCAGATGTTACTGAAAGCAACCTTTTAAATGTAGTCAATGAATTGAGGGCTTCTGATGCACAGGCCATATCAATAAATGATGAAAGGATTGTGGGCTCAAGTGAAATCAGAGAAGCCGGCAGGACATATATTATGATAAACGGAAAGCAAATGCGGGCACCTTTTGTGATAAAAGCCATTGCCAACCCTGATAAGTTAGAACGTGCATTAAAACTCCTAGGAGGAGTTTTAGACTCTTTAATAGATCTTCAAATAAAGGTGGATGTGAAAAAAGAAGATAATATAAGGATAAACAAAGTTAGAGATGACGGTTCTGTTATAAAGACAGATTTACTCACTCCAATGGTCAACCCGTAAAATATTTGTTATATTTAAAAACTATTAAAATATAATAATAATGCCCCAGGAAAAAGTACTAATGAATTATTAACTTGTACATTTTCTTGGGGCATTATTTTTATCGGAGGTGAATTTTTAGTGAACTATAATAATAAATATATGGGGCGATTAGTATACATAGTAATTTTAACAGTATTTCCAATGAGTTTTCTAGGAGGCTGCGGGAAGGCTCATGACAGCACAAGATTAAGCGATTTGGGCGGAGTATATTCCGAAGAAAGGGAGACTATAGATTTTGAGAATGAGATAACAGAGAGCCTTCCAGAGGACATAAGTGCTGAAAGTGTAGATGCATTAGCCAATAAATTGGCGGAAGAAGGCATTGGTACGCCTCTCGACAACAAAAAAATCCGGTGGGGACTGAAGAGAAATCCTGACAACAAGCCGCCGACCGCAGACCCGGGAACTCCAAAACTGTTGTCAAAATATGGAGGATTATATCTAGGGGATACAAATAAAAAAGAAATTTATCTAACCTTTGATGAGGGGTATGAAAACGGCTATACATCAAAGATTCTTGATGTATTAAGGGATAATAATGTAAAAGCGGTGTTCTTTGTTACCGGCCCTTACCTAAAAGAGAACGGGGACCTTATAAGAAGGATGGTTGAAGAAGGGCATGAAGTAGGAAATCACACTATAAATCATCCAAGCTTGCCCGAGATTGATGCTAATAGACTTGAGGAGGAGATTGTAGGCCTTGACAGGGTCTTTCATGAAAAGTATGGGAAACATATGACATATCTAAGGCCTCCTAAGGGAGAATTCAGTGAAAGATCATTATCAATAAGCAAAAAATTGGGGTATACAAATCTATTCTGGAGCTTTGCTTATGAGGATTGGTATACCGATAGGGTTAGAGGACCTGAGTATGCAAAAAATATAGTAATGAGAAATCTCCATAATGGAGCAATTATTTTGCTGCATGCCGTATCAAAGGATAACGCCTATGCTCTTGACAGCATTATAAAAGGTGCAAGGGAAAAGGGCTATGAGTTTGGGAATATCAATAATTTGGTAAAAAGTTCAAATTAATGTTAAAATATTAATCTAGAGTTTGGTAGAGGAGACATAACATGTCATCAAATAGAAGATCACGTAAAAAAAAGGAGGAGGTTCCAAAGCCCAGGCTTAAGGAAAAGGTAACAGAGGTGCTGGACCTTCCTAAAGAGGTTATATTAGACATACCAAAGTTGACGATGATCGGCAATTCAAACCTTGTTATTGAAAACTATAAAGGTGTTATTGAATATGACATTGAGAAAATAAGGCTCAACACGGGGATAGGCATTATAAGAATCAGCGGCAAGGAGCTTGTTATCAAGGAAATTACATCAGAGGACATAATGGTATATGGGAAAATCGAAAACCTTGAGTTTTGTACATAATTATTATTGATGGGTGGGTAAAGGTGGATTTATGTTAATCTTGAAACTGTGGAATTATTTCAGGGGATATGTTATTATAACTATTGAAGGTTATTTCCTTGAAAAGTTTATTAATATATGCATTCATAGGCAAATATTTTTATGGGATATTAAAAGGCACGGCTCAAGAAAAATGACCTTAAAGATAAGCATAAAGGGTTTTAAGATGCTAAGGCCCATTGCATTAAAAACAAAGTGCAGGGTCAGAATAACAAAAAGGGTGGGCCTGCCTTTTGTAAAAAGCAGATACAAAAAGAGAAAAACCTTTTTGGTTGGTGCAATTGCTTTTTTAGCTGCATTTTATATAATGACATCGTTTATATGGTCAATTGAGATAACTGGAAACAAAAAAATAAACAGTGAGTTCATACTGCAAAAACTTAGCGAATCAGGGATCAAGCAAGGAATTCTGAAGTATAATATTGACACAAAAAAGGTTGTAAGCGATTTGATGCTTAAAATCGACAAGCTTGGGTGGGTCGGCGTATCTATTAAAGGTACTAAGATAAAGGTTCAGGTTGATGAGAGGATAATGCCTCCCCAATTGGTTGAGAAAAACAAACCTTGTGATATTGTTGCAAAAAGGGATGGAATTATAAAATCTGTTATCTCAAAAGCGGGGTTTGATCTTGTTAAGTCTGGTGATACAGTGGTTGAGGGACAGATTCTTGTAACAGGTAATGTTCCTGGTAAAGAAGAGAATAGTGGTGTAACGCAGCTGCATGCTATAAGTACCATAAAAGCTAGAACATGGTATGAAGGAGTAAGTCCTGTTGAGCTGAAATCAAACGTTAAGGAAAGAACCGGTGCTAAAACCAACAAATACTCCCTTGTCTTATTTGGCAAAAGAATAAATTTTCCATGGGGAAAGGTTTCTTACAGTAATTATGATAAAATTGAAATAAAAAAGGTTTTTTCTTTAGGGGAAGACTTGGTATTTCCTTTCGAGTTTATTGACGATATATATTATGAAACACGCAAGGTGGAGAAGGAAATACCCTTTGATGAGGCAGAGGCAGTTGCAGCCCGTAAAGCGTATGAAACTGCCAGTGAAAATATTCCGCCTGATGCAGAAATTATTAAAAAAGATACTAAAATTATAGATAATGATGATGCAACTAAAACAGTTAAGGTTATAATAGAGTGTATAGAGAGTATAGGTTTAAGCAAAGAGATTGGAGGAGATAACTGATTGGACAGTTTAATAGAAAAAACCATAGAATTTGACAGAATAGAGCATGCAATTAACCTGTTCGGAAGCTACGATGAAAACGTGGGTGTTATTGAAGATGCTTTTAATGTAAAAATATTATCAAGGGATGATGAGATTAAAATAGTCGGCCATCAGGAAGGTGTCGAAAAGGCTGAGTCCATAATACGTCATTTAAAAGATATAGCAGTAAAGGGGGACGTAATAACCAAGCAAAATGTAAGGTATTATGTCCAGTTAGCTGCTGAAAATCAGTTGGACAAGGCAAAGGAGCTTGTGGATTATGTATGCCTCACTGCAAGAGGAAAGCAGATAAAGGCCAAAACCCTGGGGCAAAAATCCTATATTGATGCTATAAAAAATAACGATATTGTTTTCGGCATAGGCCCTGCAGGTACAGGTAAAACATTCCTTGCTGTAGCTATGGCTGTTACGGCTTTTAGAAACAAGGAGGTTAACAGGATAATCCTTACAAGGCCTGCTGTAGAGGCTGGTGAAAAGCTGGGGTTTCTGCCTGGAGATCTTCAGAACAAAGTCGATCCTTATTTAAGGCCCTTGTATGATTCCTTGTACGAGATAATGGGGGCGGAAACATATCAAAAGTTTCTGGAAAAGGGAATGATTGAGGTTGCACCCTTGGCATACATGAGAGGAAGAACCCTTGATGACTCCTTCATTATTCTGGACGAAGCTCAGAATACTACTCCTGAACAAATGAAAATGTTTCTTACAAGGATAGGCTTTGGCTCCAAATCTGTAATAACCGGTGATATAACTCAGATTGACCTTCCGGGAGATAAAAAGTCGGGCCTTCGGGAAGTAATGAAGGTTTTAAAGGGAATAAACGGAATAGAGTTTGTCCATCTTTCCGATAAGGACGTAGTGAGGCATGAGCTTGTACAAAGGATTATAAAAGCCTATGAAAAGTATGATAATGACAAGGATAAGAATAAGGAACAAGCAAATAAAAATATAAAGAAGAATTAATATACTAAAGAGTAAAGAGGGGGTAGGGCATTTTTGGTTAAGGATAAGGAGTTGCATACCCACGGATTATTTAAATTATATTTAAAAAGCACAAAGGTACACAGATATTTAATCGCTATTTTTACACTAATACTGTTTTTTATAGTCATTGTAGATGGAGCGTCTCCCAAAAAGTATAGTCTTTCATTAAATGATATTTCCAGTTATGATATTATTTCGCCTGGAAATATCGTTGATACTGTGAATACTGCTAAAAAGAGGGAAGCAGCAGAAGCTGCAATTGCTCCTGTAATGATTAAGGATATAAAGGCATCTTCCGAAGCTTTGAAAAAATGGGTTGATTTTGTACTTGCAGTTCAAAGATCAAGGGAAAATTCAAGAGAAAGTATAAAAGAAGCTGAGGTTTTTGAGCTGGAAAGCAATTTAAATGACATCATTACGGAAATAATGCAAAAGGAAGCCCTGGTATTGGATACAAAATTAAAAGACTTGGACATAAGCCTTACAAATGATCTTCTTTTATATATTGTATCTGAAAAAAACTGCAAAAATATTGACCTTGATAATTTCAAAGATATTATGGGGACGCAGATTGATAACGTTATAAGCAAAAGCATCAGTAAGGATAATCTTTCAATGGAGATTTCCAGCATTGAAAGAAGCATCAATGGTGAGGGGATACCACAGGAGCTTAAGTTTATCGGCTCTTCCATAATAAAAGCTATAATAAGACCTAACTGGGTCATAGATGAAATTGAGACAAATAAGCTTAAAAAAGATGCATATGATGACAGCAAAAATATTGTTACTATTGAGAAGGGTGCAAGGATACTTGCAATCGGAGAAAAGGTTAGTGAGGACAAGCTTAAAATACTTGAGGATTTGAACCTTCTCAGAACAAAAAGCAGATTTGATTTTGCTTTTGTGGGCGGTATCCTGGTATTAGTTCTTCTTTTGGCATTTTTCCTGGTGCTTTATATGAGACACTTTAGTAGAAAGTCACTATACAGCAGGAGAGATATTGCGGTAATATGCATTGTTATATCGGTAGTCATACTGATTGCAAGAGGACTTTATGAAATATCGCCCTCATACTCTCCAATGACTGTTCCGGTGTGCATCGCAGCCATGCTAATATCCATACTTTTGGAGCTTAAGCTGGCTATAGTAATAAACCTGGTTTTAACAATTGCAGTGGCCATAATTGTAAAAGGTGATATTTCTTTTATCTATATGTCCATAATAAGCGGTACTTTTGCTGCTTACTTTGTTTCCAATTCAACACAGAGAAGCAGACTGTCACTGGCAGGTGCGGTTATAGGTGCTGTCAATGTGATCATCATACTGTGCTTTGGGATTGTGTACAAGCATGACTGGAATATGATACTAAAGAACAGCATTATTGTATTTATGAATGGTCTTGGGTCCATGGTTCTTACGGTAGGAATTTTACCATTCTTAGAGAGCATATTTAATATTGTGACTCCATTAAAGCTTATAGAACTGGCAAATCCAAACCATCCTTTGATAAAGAGGCTTCTTTTGGAAGCACCGGGAACATACCACCACAGCCTTATGGTAGGAAACCTTGCAGAGGTAGCCACTGAAGCTATAGGCGGCAACCCTATTTTAGCAAGGGTAGGGGCTTACTTTCATGATGTGGGTAAGCTTAAGAGGCCCCACTTTTTTACAGAGAACCAAATGGGAGAAAATCCCCATGATAAGATTACTGCCAATCTGAGCACACTAATAATTACTTCACACATAAGCGACGGGATAGAGCTTGCGGATAAATATAAGCTCCCCAATATTATTAAGGATATAATAAGACAGCATCATGGAAATACTTTAGTTGCATACTTTTACCATAAGGCAAAAACCGTCGAAAAGGCGGAAGATGTTAAGACGGAAAACTTTAGATACCAGGGACCGAAACCAAAAACAAAGGAATCTGCAGTAGTGCTTCTTGCAGATTCGGTAGAGGCTGCGGTAAGGTCCATGACCGATAAGACAGAGGGTAAAATAGAAGGGTTCATACGCAAAATCATAAAGGATAAGCTGGATGATGGTCAATTAGATCAGTGTAATCTTACACTGAAGGATTTAGATACGATTGCAGTGGCTTTTATGAAGGTGTTAAGCGGTTTTTTTCATGCTAGGGAAAAATACCCCGAAATTAAACCTATTGAGAAAAAACAGTTGAAAGAGGCGAGGTAGATGCAAATATACATTGAAAACATGCAGGATAAAATAGAGGTACCCACTGATTTGGAAAAGATCATAACCGATGCAGTCAAAACCAGTATTCAATCGGAAGAGTTTGACACTCCTGCTGAAATCAGTGTTCTTCTTGTAGATGATAAAAAAATAAGGGAAATAAATAACGAGCACAGGAATATTGATAAGGCAACAGATGTCTTATCATTTCCGGTTGTGGAAATGCATGAAGGAGAAATAATTTCAAATGAAGGGGATTTTGATCTTGATGAGGAACTGCTCTTGCTTGGAGACATAATTATTTCTCTTGAAACAGCAAAGAAGCAGGCTCTAGAATATGGACACTCTTTTGAACGAGAGATAGCTTTCCTTACTACACATGGGGTTTTCCACCTTTTAGGATATGACCACATGGAAAAGGAAGAAGAGGAAAAAATGCTATTAAAGCAGGAATCGGTTTTAAGAAAGCTGGGACTTACAAGAGATGAAGAATAAGCACTTTTGGGATAACTTTATAAATGCCGCACGAGGAATCTTGACAGCAATAAAAAATGAAAGGCATATGAAGCTTCACATTTTTGCTACTGTTATTGTCATTTCCTTAAGTATATATTACAGGATAAGCCGATTGGAGTTAATTGCCATTATTATTACCATCTCAACTGTTATTACCGCTGAGATGATTAATACTGCAGTTGAGGCAGTTGTAGATCTTGCCACGCAGGATTACAACGAAAAGGCCAAGTTGGCAAAGGATGTTGCAGCGGGTGCTGTGTTGGTAGCGGCTTTGTTTTCTGTGGCAATAGGTTTTTTTGTATTTTATGACAGGATTAAAGCCGATGTTATAAAGCTGATTGAACTGATTTGAGGGAAGGGTGAATTCAATGGATATTAATGCTATGTCTGAAAAGGAAATTGAAAAAAAGCTTATTGAGCTATCAAGAAAAGCCATGGAAAATTCATATTCACCTTACTCAAAATTCAGGGTGGGAGCTGCAATTCTTACTCAAAATGGAAAGGTGTATACCGGTGTAAACGTTGAAAATGCATCATTTGGAGCAACCATTTGTGCAGAGAGGACTGCCGTAATAAAAGCTGTTTCAGAGGGGGATATTAGGTTTAAGGCTATTGCATTATCATCCGATGCGGACAGTTTTATATACCCATGCGGAGTATGTCGGCAAGTTTTTTCGGAATTTGACAAAGGTGAAATGAAGGTTATTTGCAGCAACAGCAAGGGTCAGTATAGGAGCTTCAGGTTAAGTGAAATGCTGCCAAATGTGTTTGAACTATAAATAAACAAAAGAAAAATTACGGAGGTACTTTAATGAAATTTAAATCAGGATTTGTTACCATTGTGGGAAGACCAAACGTTGGCAAATCGACTCTTTTAAACAGGCTTACAGGCGAAAAAATTGCCATCACATCGGACAAGCCTCAGACTACCAGAAACGCAATTAGAGCAATAATTACAGATGAAAACAGTCAGATCATATTTATTGATACCCCGGGTATTCACAAGCCTAAAAACAAGCTTGGTGAATTTATGGTCAATATTGCACAGGGGACGATAAGGACCGTTGAAGCTGTTATATTTATTGCTGAGGCAGGAAGTGATGATATAGGACCTGGGGACATGTACATAATGGAACAGCTTGGTGATATAAAAACCCCTGTATTCCTGGTGATCAATAAAATAGACCTTGTACCCAAAGAGAAACTACTTTCCATAATTGCATCGTATTCAGAGAAATTGGATTTTTATTCTGTAATTCCTGTTTCAGCTCTTAATAATGAGGGTACAGATATTGTATTAAAAGAGATAAAAAAGGTACTGCCGGAAGGTCCTATGTACTATCCGGACGACCAAATAACGGATCAGCCCGAAAAACAAATTTGTGCAGAAATTATAAGGGAAAAGATACTTTACCTTACAAAGGATGAGGTACCCCATGGAACAGGAGTTGATATTATCTCTTTTAAAGAAAGGGCAGGCAAGGATATAATAGATATACAGGCTAATATATATTGCGAAAAGGACTCTCATAAAGGTATACTTATTGGTAAGGAAGGAAAAATGCTAAAGAAAATCGGAATGCTGGCAAGAAAAGACATTGAAGATTTTCTTGGAACAAAGGTATTTCTTGAGGTTTGGGTTAAGGTAAAGGATGATTGGAGAAACAGCAACAATATGCTCAAAACATTGGGATATAAGGAAAATGATTAAATATAACAAAAGAATTACTATAGCAATTTTCCCTTTAAAGATAATTTTTCAAGTATACAAAAAAAAATATAGAGAAACATAATACTATAAACCGAATCGCAAAGTGATTTTGCAACCTTGGCGTTGTCATGAGAATTGTGGTAAAGAATACACCATAAGGGGGATTGGATATTATGTTAAGGGATCTAATTTGGAAGGCCTTTGAAAAGACCGGAGAGATAGATAAGTATATATTTTATAAAGAAGTAAGTGAAAAAAGCTATGCTAAAAACGAAATTGTTGCAACCAAGGAAGAGGTGGCGATAAGCAAGTAGGTGGGCAGATCGGGAATTAAGTGCTTATATTGCTTCTTGGTATATGGATAAAGGATTAAAATGGGTTATATTAAGGCTGATGGGATAGTTATAAAGGAAGTTAATACAGGTGAAGCCGACAAGATTGTTACTATATTGACGAAAAACAGGGGTAAAATATCGGCTTATGCGAAAAATTCCAGACGTCCGAGAAGCAACCTTGTTGCTGGAACTCAAATAATGTGTTACAGCAACTTTGTGTTGTTTAAGGGAAGGGATATGTATACTATAAGTTCCTGTGATGTATTGGAGCCTTTTTATGGTCTGCGGTGTGATGTAGTAAAGCTCACCTATTCAGCCCATATTCTCGAGCTTGTAAATGACATCATACAAGAGGAACAACCAGCCGTAAAAACCCTTCAGTTGCTTTTAAACACTCTCCATTTTATTGATAAGTCAGACAGAAGTATTGAACTGGTTACAAGAATCTTTGAGTTAAGGTTCCTATCTATTTTGGGCTATGCTCCTTATGTAAAAGGGTGTATCAATTGTGGAAACTTGGAAACAGATAAAATCAGCTTCAGCTTTAAGAAATGCGGTTTCTTGTGCAATTCGTGCAGTCTGGAGGATATAAATGCACAAGCATTGTCTATCGGAGCGGTTAAGGCTATTTACTACATAATACATAGCAATATAAAAGATGTTTTTAGTTTTGAAGTATCTGGTAGTGTTCTTGAAGAGTTAGCTAGCGTAACCAAACGATTTATAAGAGATAGGTTTGATAAAGACTATAGGAAACTGGATTTTCTAAAATCACTTTAGAAAGTCCTTTTTTAAATATGACAAATTATTTAACAATATCAGCAAAATATGACAACAAATTAAACACCTTCCTTATTTCATTTTAAGAATAGATTATATATAATTATACTATATATTAAAAGTGCTAATAATCTTACAATTGGCGGAGCAAATTTCTTATAATTAAATAGTTTTACATGGTATAATATTAAATCATAGGGGAGGCGGTTTAATATTTATAAATATATAAGATGTGGACTTTTCTATATAGCGATATTATCATTTATGTTGCTTTCTACTTCGTGTGCTCTCAATTCAACGGATGGTGTGAGAATTATTAAGGACTCTGATGAAGAAAAAATAAAATTAAGGTTTATAAGCAGTTGGGGCGGAATTGATCCACAAGCAAAGCCATTAAATGATATTCTTAATGAGTTTATGGAAAACAACAAATATGTTGAAATAATTAATGAATCTGTTTCTGGAGATGACTTTCTGACAAAAATCAAAGTTGATTTTGCGTCGGGCTACGCCCCTGATGTATTCGGGTTGTGGCCTGGCTCGGACATAAATGCAATGATCAAAGCCGGTAAGGTAGCAGATCTGACCGAACTTTTAGAAAGTGATCCTGATTGGAAAAATAGTTTTAAAGAAGATGCTTGGAGTTATACAACGTATGATGGACTAATTTATGGATTACCTTTTGAGAGAATATTCGAGGGACTTTTTATAAATAAGGATTTATTTGAAAAATACAACATAAAAATACCGGAGGATTATGAGGAATTAAAAATTGCAGTAATTAAATTCAGAGCAGTTGGAATAACGCCAATTGCACTTAATTATCGCTCTGAGGGAACCTATTTGTACCAGAATATTCTGGCAGCTTTAGGAGGAATACAAGTCAAAAACCCTATAAACGAAGGAATGGTAAAAGATTGCTATGTTGAAGCAATGAAATATATGAAAGAGCTTAACAGTTTAAGTGCTTTTCCTTCTTATGATCAGGCCGTTGAAATGGATAATGATGCACGGGACAATTTGTTCCTTACTAAAAAAGCAGCAATGATTGCACAGGGGTCCTGGTTTGTAGGAAAGATAAAAGAAAATGACAAGACTGTTGACATCATACCCTTTCCTAAAATAAACGATGGAGTTTCAAAAAGCCCGACAGTTATTCATGGGCTTGGATGCGGTACTTTCTATGTTAGTCAGAATGCATGGACTAATAGTGATAAGAATGAAGCATCAATAAGGCTTTTAAAAGCACTGACTTCCAAGAAAGCGGCAGAAACATTTTCATACAAGTCAGGTATGATAAACAATTTAAATATCGATACAATTGGCTTAAAATATAATGACCTGACTAAAAAGGGATTGGATTTGATAGAAAATGCCAATGAATTGGTGGGTCCGCCGGACAGTTATGTTGACAGAACTGCATGGGAAAATATTATAGTAAAGAAGTTTCCTTATGTCTTGGAAGATAAGGAAAGGGCTGTTGATGTATGGAACGAATATTTGGAAAATGTGAGAATGCGTGACCTTATTGAATAGATATATAGATATACATACATAGAAACTAATGTGCAGTACGGGGGCAAATAAATGAAAAATCCTTTTAGAAGGCTTATGCAAGTTTATAAGGACCTTCCTATAAAGCTAAAAATGTTATTAATATCGTATTTCCAGATGCTGATACCGGTTATTATAATTGGCTTTTCAACCTATATTGTTACTGAAAAACTTATTCAGAATAAGTCTATTGATTACTCTATAGATATAATGAGGACCATGGAACTAAGGCTTTCAGACTGTGTAAACAACCTTACAAGGGCATCCCAGGAGCTGCTGTATTATGATGAAATTTATTACCGAATAAAGGATACAGTCAATATAGGACCTGAAAGTCTTGCAGCCTTTGAAAGAAACAAGCAGTGTGCTAACACATTAACCAAATTTATAAACTCCAGAAGCGAGATCCAGGGCATATACTTTGAATCAATTGACAGGGAAGCATTTTCCAATGAAAACAGTAGAATTGCAAAGCTTATAAGATTTGACGAAATGGCTGCAAAGGCAAGACTTGGCAAAGGTAAAGTGAAATGGTTTTTTACCAAGAACAGCACAAAGGCTGAAGAAATATTTTTGGTAAGGACTATTTATGACAGGGACAACTATAAAGAGATAGGCCTCATGGTCATTCATGTAAAAAAGGAGTTTTTTGAGTCAATATACAAGGGGCTTCTAAACGATGATATGCAGGAAATTGCCGTAGTTTCATCCGATAATGAGTTCATAGTAAGCAAAAACAACGATTTTCCCTTGTATGTTGATGAAAAAATCTTAAATGAGACAAAATACTTAGGGGGGTCTTTCATTCATGATGAAAAGAGAGCACTCATTACCTATGTTATAGCCAAGGAACCCAGTTGGAAAATAATATCATATATTCCTCTTAGCCGTCTTTACAAAGACATATACAACTTCAGAACAATAATTATTTCACTGTGTCTAGTTACTGCATTATTATTTACCTTATTAAACAGAAAAATATCAAACGATTTCGTAACTCCAATTAAAAGACTTGTTAGCGGAATGAAAGAAATTCAAAAGGGTACCCATGTTGATGTAGAGGTGGATAGGAATGACGAACTGGGATTCATAACCAAGACCTTTAATGAGATGTCAATGGAAATTAACCATCTCATAACATGGATTTACAGAGAGCAGATTACAAGGAAGGAAGCCCAGCTAAAGGCACTTCAGTCACAGATTAATCCTCATTTTCTGTTTAATACTCTAGAATCAATTAACTGGATGGCGATGCTTAAAAACGTTCCAGAAATAAGCGAGACAGTCACAGCCCTGTCATCATTGATGGAAGCAAGTATAGGCAGAGATGACAAACTTATACCCTTAAGGGATGAATTTAAATATATAGATCATTATATTTCCATACTGAAAAACAGGTTTGAAGACAGGATACAGCTAAATGTCTATGTTGAAAACGATGATATACTTGAGATCAATATACCCAAGCTGCTAATCCAGCCCATTATAGAGAATGCTGTTTATCATGGTATTGGGAATATAAGTGATGTTGGAATAATAAGGCTTAATACCTTTATAAGATACGGTATCCTGGAAATTGAGGTTATTGACAATGGTATAGGGATGGATAAGGAAAGCCTTAAAGCACTTAACGAAACATTGGCACTTGACAATGACACTTATTTCAGGCTAAGGTCAAACGAAGAAAGAAAAAGTATCGGGCTTGAGAATGTAAATCGCCGCATAAAGCTTTTTTATGGAGAAAAATATGGTCTTACAATTACCAGCGAAAAAGATAAATTTACAAAGGTAACTGTTTCAATACCGATTAATGAGGCTTTAAAAGATAAAGAGAAATAGAGATAGAAAAAGCCATTAATATTATAGATTTATAGATATTTGAATTGGGGTGGGGAATTTGTTCAAAGTAATAATTATCGATGATGAACCGATAATCAGAAGAGGTTTAAAAAATGTTATTGATTGGAACAAGTACGACTGTGAGGTGTGTGCGGAAGCTGGAGACGGCTTGTCTGCCATAGAGATTATTAAGGAAATAAAGCCTGATATAATTTTTACAGATATTAAGATGCCCGGTATGGACGGTATTTCCATGATAAGTGAAATTATTGATCTTGTGCCCAACAGTAAAATAATAATTCTAACAGGCCACAGAGACTTCGAATTTGCGAGGGATGCTATTAAATACGGAGTTTTTGAGTTTTTGCTTAAGCCATCCAAGATTGAGGTGTTAAACGATGTCGTTGAGAAAGCAGTTTCACAGCTTAAAAGCGATATTGAGAAATATGAAGAAATAAACAAGTTAAAAGTGCTGTTTGAGCAGAATATTCCTATTTTGAGAGAAAAGTTTCTGTATGACATAATATACGCCATAAATAAAGATCCTAAGGATATCAAGGCAAAGATGGAGCTGTTCGGTCTTGAAATAAACAACTTCTTTTTGATTTTAGTTGAAAATGAAGTTAAGGAAGGAAACGAAAGCAGCTTTGACAGGTATAAGCCTCTTCATCAGCTTGGTATTATAAATACATTCAAAGATTTGTTCAAGGACAGCTTTGATGTAATTAGCATATCTTTGGAAAGTAAGTGGACAGCTTTCATACTTCACATGAGAGATTATAATGATGGCTATGTGAAGCTGGTGGAAGAAAAGTGTTTGAGTCTCCAGCAAATTATTCAAAATTATTATGACTTTAATATATCGGTTTCTGTAAGCTCAGAGGGGGTAGGTGCATTAGAATTGCCTGCCAAACTTAGGGAATGCCATGAAGCACTGAGGTTTAAATACTATTTGGGTAATAACCTTGTTATATTCTATAAGGATCTCAATTCCTTCTTCAAGTACGAAAACTACTCATTACTTGAGATTTACAGCAATGAGCTTTTGGCAGGCATAAAATCCGGTGACCTTAACGAGGTGAGGACCAAGCTCCAACATATAAGAGAATTCATATCCTCGTTGGAAGAGAATGAGCGGAATATGGCATATTTAAAAATATTCTTTGTTAATGTGACTTCTTCCATAAACAATATAAGGCTATCTATAAATGCAGTAGAGGACGATAAAGGGCTTTCTGGGTCAAGCAAAATAAGCAGCTTCTACATATATGCTGAAAACTGTGAAAACATAAAGGATTTAAACTCCCTCCTTGAAGAGGTGGCCATTGATGTAGCCTCAAAAATCAATAATTTTAACAATAAAAGAATTAAATTAATGGTTCAGAAGGCGGTGGATTATCTCCATAATCATTACAACGAGCCTATAACCCTTGGAAGGGTGGCGGAAAATATCTATGTTAGCTCTTTTTACTTAAGCAGGATGTTCAAAAAGGAGCTCGGAAAAAACTTTATTGACTTTCTAAATGAGATAAGGGTTGAAAAATCAAAGGAGCTTCTAAAGGACGGTAAATTTAAAACATATGAAATAGCACAGCTTGTCGGTTTTTCAGACTCCCAATATTTCTCCAAGACATTTAAAAAGTATGCAAATATGACTCCTACCGAATACAGAGAGTCCAACAACAGAGTAAATGAAAAGTAAATAAATGTATACTTGCTGTATCAGTAAATGCCAAGCAAATATGTTTATTATATGCCAAGCTCAGCAATTGAAGCCTTTTAGGGCAAAATGCTATACTTATGGTGAGTAAATATGCCAACCAAGGTATTACATATTACTTAGCAAAATCACAAAGTGGTTTTGTTAATATTAATGTTGTCGTGAGAAATTGAGTTGTTAAATACACCTCAATTTCCTAGATATTAAAAATATAGAAAAATAGGAGGTATATGTGTACTATGAAAAGAAATTTTCTAAAAAGAGTTGCTGTAATTGCAGCTGTTTTTGTGCTCTCAACGGTATTTACCGTTCCAGGGCCGGCGGTAAATGCTGCTCCTGATTACAATTACGGCGAAGCATTGCAAAAGGCAATTATGTTTTATGAGTTCCAGCGTGCAGGAAAGATTCCTGAAAATTCACGCAACAACTGGCGCGGTGACTCAGGTATGACGGACGGTGCAGACCATAATATCGATCTGACTGGCGGGTGGTATGATGCCGGAGACCATGTGAAGTTCAATTTGCCGATGGCCTACACATCAACAATGCTTGCTTGGAGTGTCTATGAAAGCAGGGATGCTTACGTTAAAAGCGGTCAGCTTGAATACATATTGGATAATATAAAGTGGGCAACAGACTACTTTATTAAGTGCCATCCTTCTCCAAATGTTTATTATTATCAAGTTGGTGATGGGCAGGCAGACCATTCCTGGTGGGGACCTGCCGAGGTAGTACTTGAGGTTATGAAGAGGCCATCTTATGTGCTCAGCACAGCTAATCCTGGATCGGCTGTTGTTGCCGAGACTGCTGCTGCATTGGCTTCAGCTGCTATCATATTCAAGCCCACCAACCCCGCTTATGCTGCAGAATGCTTAAGACATGCAAAAGAGCTTTACGCATTTGCCGACAGCACAAGAAGCGATAAAGGTTATACTGCTGCGGAAGGATTCTACGCTTCATGGAGCGGTTTTTATGATGAACTTACCTGGGCTGCCATGTGGATTTACTTAGCTACCGGTGATAAAACATATCTTAGTAAAGCGGAAGCATTCGAGCCAAATTGGGAAAGGGAAGGAATAACTACCAATATTAAGTATAAATGGGCACACTGCTGGGATCAAAAGTTGTTTGGTGCTTTATTGCTCCTTGCAAGAGAAACAGACAAGCCCCTTTATAAAGAAGCTATAGAAAGGCATTTGGATTGGTGGGCAGGTACTGGCCCTGAAAAGATTACATACTCCCCAAAAGGCCTTGCATGGCTTGATAGATGGGGATCTTTGAGATATGCTACCACAGAGGCTTTCCTAGCTGATGTTTATGCTGATTGGCAGGGATGTGCAGCAAGTAAAGCGACCTCATATAAAGCATTTGCAAAGAGCCAGATAGATTATGCGTTAGGAAGTACAGGAAGAAGCTTTGTATGCGGATATGGCGTGAACCCGCCAAAGAGACCGCACCACAGAACTGCACACGGTTCTTGGATGGGATACCTTGACTGTGATATTCCCAACTTCCACAGACACGTGCTGTATGGTGCACTTGTTGGTGGACCTAGCAGCTCAGACGGATATACAGATGATGTTAAAAACTATGAGAACAACGAAGTAGCTTGCGACTATAATGCAGGGTTTGTAGGAATTCTGGCAAAAATGTACGGCAAATATGGCGGAAATCCAATTCCTGGCTTTAAAGCCATAGAAGAGCCTGTAGACGAATACCTGACTATGTCGGCTGTAAGCATTCAAGGTGATGCAGCAATGATAACCATTACACTTGGAAACCAGACCGGCTGGCCTGCAAGAGTCACTGATAAGCTTTCATGCAGATATTTTGTAGATATTTCAGAAGGATTAACAGCAGGACTTAAGCCTGAGGACTATAAGATTGCTGTAAGCGGTACAAGTGCAGCCAAGATTACAGGATTGATTCCCTGGGATGTATCGAAGAATATCTACTATATAGATATTGATTTTACAGGATTTAGAATGTATCCGGGCGGAATCAATAATTATAAAAAGACAGTCAGCTTTAATGTAAAATTCCCTTATGGTTCCAATGCTTGGGACACTAAGAATGATTTCTCGGCACAGGATTTGGCGGCTGCAACAAGTTGGGAAGGATCATTGACCAAATATATACCTGTTTATGAAGCCGGTGTCAAAGTATTTGGTCCGGAGCCGGGAGGAAACCCAAATCCAACACCAACAAAGCCTTCAAGCACACCAACACCAACAAGCTCGCAAACCGGTAGAACTGTTTCAGGTTATGTAAAGCCTGATTTTAACTCAACAGCCGCAGGAATATTATCCGGGTTTACAGTTACATTAGATGGTGCAGGACTCTCAGCTACTACTGATGAAAAGGGCTTCTTCAAGTTTGAAAATGTATCGCCTGTTGTTCAGGGATATGGTCTTACTATCAAAAAGGCCGGCTTGCTCACAAGAACAATAAATAACATAGCTGTATCAAACCGTGATGTTCAATTATCAACTCAAAATGCTCCAATACTCATATGGGGTGGAGACAGCAATCAGGACGGAACTATCAATATGTCGGATATTATGGTTGTTGCCAAAGCATTCAACAGCACATCCGGTGCAGTAAATTACACTACAAGTGCGGATTTCAACTTGGACGGATCAGTTAACATGAACGATGTAGTTATTGCTGCTATGCGTTTTAACAAGACTACAGCGGATTATCCGGCAGTAGTGTATTAATAATAAAATATAGAGAAAAAGCTTAGGGAAATAATTGTTTCCCCAAGCAAAAATTAGGAGGTATAAGTAAATGATAAAAGTCTTGTGTACAAAAAGAATTATTACATTCATCATGATGGTCTCAGTGTTGTTAACCCTATTACCAGTTTCATATACCGTACAAGCTGCAGATCCCCTAAGTGCACCTGGTAACGATGACTGGCTTCATGTAGAAGGAAACAAGATTGTTGATAAGGACGGTAAGGAAGTATGGCTGACAGGTACAAACTGGTTTGGGTTTAATACCGGTTCGGGAGTTTTTGATGGAGTTTGGAGCTGCAACATGAAAACTGCCTTCAAAAACATGGCTGACAGAGGTATTAACTTTTTAAGAATTCCAATGTCTGTTCAAATAATAAATGAATGGGCAGCAGGTATCTATCCAAAAGCTCAGGTTAACGACTTTGTGAATCCGGAGCTCAAAGGCAAAAACAGTTTGCAATTATTTGATATAGCTATGTCAAACTGCAAAGAATATGGCATTAAGGTAATGATAGATATTCATAGTGCTCCATCAGCAGCTATGGGACATACTATACCTTTGTGGTATGACGGATCCTTCACAACTGAAGATTTTTACAAAGCATTAGAATGGATTACCAATCGCTATAAGAATGATGATACAATACTTGCTATTGACCTGAAAAACGAACCTCACGGTAACCCCAATCAGTCTGCAGAGTTTGCCAAGTGGGACAATTCTAAAGATAAAACCAATTGGAAGTATGTTGCAGAAGAAGCAGGTAAAAAAGTTTTGGCAATAAACCCCAACCTGTTAATAATGGTTGAAGGTGTTGAAGCTTATCCGAAGCCTGGGTATGATTATACAGCCAAGGATGCATGGGGAGCGGAAAGTAAATATTACTTCACCTGGTGGGGAGGCAGCCTCAGAGGTGTAAAAGATTATCCTGTTAATCTAGGAACCGGCAACAAGCAATTGGTTTATTCTCCGCACGATTATGGACCTTTGGTTTATAAGCAGAGTTGGTTCTATGACGGATTTACAAAAGAAACCTTATATAATGACTGCTGGAAAGACAACTGGGCTTTTATACATGAACAGAATATCGCTCCGCTTCTTATGGGGGAATGGGGCGGATTTATGGACGGCGGACCTAATGAAAAATGGATGGTGGCTTTAAGAGACTACATGATTGAAAACAAAATCCACCATACATTCTGGTGTTATAATGCCAACTCAGGAGATACAGGCGGTCTTGTTACCCATGACTTTATAACATGGGAAGAAGACAAGTATGCACTGCTTAAGCCTGCACTCTGGCAAAATAAAGCAGGCAAATTTATAGGTTTAGACCATCAGGTTCCCCTTGGTTCAAACGGTATAAGCTTGTCAGAGTATAGTGACGGACCGGTGGTTTCAACTTCACCGTCAACTTCCAAGCCTACACCTACCAGCACAAAACAAAGCAGTACTCCAACTCCAACAGCTACTACAGGTACAACAGGATACAAGGTTTCGGGTTATGTTAAGGCTGATTTTACCGATACATTAAAAAATGGATTTAAGGTTGAAGTGGTAGGGCAATCCTTAAATAAATTAACCGATTCAAACGGATATTTTGAAATAGGCAACATATCGACTGCAATTGCCTCTTATAACATAAAAATAAGTAAGGCCGGGTATGTTTCGAGAACTATTAATAATATCAGCAATTCAAGTAATGCAAGCATCAGCTCACAGTCAGGGCCATTAGCACTTTTTGCAGGTGACCTGAACGGAGATGACAGCGTTAACATGTCAGACATACTCCTATTGGCAAAGTCATTTAATTCAACTAAGGACAGTTCGAATTACAATGAAGTTTGTGACTTGAACGCAGACTCAAGCATTAATATGAATGATGTTATGATAGTGGCAAAAAACTTTAATAAAACTGCTACTAATTATTAACATTTAGAATATATATTAAAACCGTTAAAATTAAATATTAATTAAATTGATACTTATATTGGCGAAACTATAAAATGTTAGTTCGCCACTTTTGTTGTGGTGAGAAATTATGGTATATTTTTAATCACAATTTTTAACCACATTGTCAAATTTAACAAAATCATTTTATGATATTATAGCCGGATATAATTTGCGTTTTGTAATATTACAATTTTGATAAAAATAATATTTTTTTTAAAATAATATTGGAATTCTAATTAAACTGTGCTATAATACTATTGTAATAGATAAGGAAACATTGTTTGTAATGTTACAAAATGCGTTACAAGATCAGAGAGGTTAAAGATAAGTGTACAAGTTACATAACATTCGCTCCTTAGAATAAATAATCTATTAAATCAGGTATTTCTGAAAAGAGATACCTCTTTTTTTTGCTGTATTAAAAAGTGTTATTGATCCTAGAAATTAAAATTGTAATATTACTTTTGTTTTTTGTATAGAAAATACCTACTAAAAAGAATATATATCCGAATAGTTAAAATGATTTGAATTTAGAAAGTTGATTAATAGGGAATAGTGTAATTTATATATGGAATGCTCGGTATTTCTTTAAATTTTAAAAAATTTTAAAAAATATACGAAAAAATATAAAAATTATGTGGTTTTCATCAAAATTGTTTGATATAATATATAAGAAAGCATAAAACAGGGTTGAGTTCAGTTTATTTGATAAATATAGAATACATATCATGTTACGGTAAATTTCTTAATTAAAAAGATCAAAGCACTCTATATCCTTATTGTAGGTATTACTCCATATATTTATATGGAATGATATAAATATAAAAAAATACAAGGAGGAAAATTAATGAAAAGGTTCAAAAAACTATTGGCAGTGGTAGCTTGTGTTTCTATGATGTCCACCTTATTTGCTGGCTGTGGTGATAAAGAAGATCCAGCGGCATCAACAGAACCTTCCCCTTCAGCTGTAGCTTCAGATGCAGTACCAAGTGCTGAGCCATCAAAAGATCCAGCTCAGGACAGAGCAAATCTTGAAGGCGAAGTTTCATTCTGGTACTTTAACAAGGACGAAGCTCCAAACATTGTTAAAGAATTCAATGCAGCTTTCCCAAAAGTTAAAGTTAACTTATCAGTTATTCCTGATAAGGATCAACAGTACCAGAACAAACTTACTTCAGCTATAAGAGCTGGTTCAGGTGCTCCTGATGTATTCGGTGTTGAATCTGCATTTGTTAAGAGATTCATCGACATGCCAGATGCATTTGCAGACTTGACTGACAGAGCAAAGGATTATGTTAGCAACATGGTTCCATATACTGTTGATATAGGAACTGACAAGGAAGGCAAACTTAGAGCCGTAGCTCATCAGGCTGCTGCTGGTGCTTTGACTTTCAAAAAGCCTTTAGCTAAGAAATATCTTGGAACTGATGATCCTACTGCTATTGCAGAAATGATGTCAACTCCAGAAAAGATGTTGGATACAGCTAAGAAATTAAAAGATGCAAGCGGTGGAAAAGTTTCATTGTTCCCAACTTTCGAAGAGCCACAGAAGTTATACCTCGGTGGACGTAGTCAGGGATGGGTTGTTGACAACAAACTTAATATAGACCAGAAGATGATAGACTTTATCGACTTCGCTAAAACTTTAAGAGACAACAAATATGAAGCATCACTCGATCAGTGGTCACCAGGATGGTCCGCTGCTATAGCTGATGATGAAAAAGCTCTCGTATGGGTATGCCCAACTTGGGGTATTCCATGGATAATCGGTTCAAACGACAAGAAGGCTGCTGATGGCGGTAGATGGGGCTTAGCTAAGCCACCGTTCCCATTCTTCTGGGGTGGAACTTGGTTCGGTATGTACAGCAAATCAACTAAACAAGACGTTGCTTGGGAGTTGGTTAAGTACTTTACTACTGACAAAGAATTTATGAAGAAGTGGGCAACTAACAATCAGGACTTCCCGAACAACTTACAGGCTATATCTGAAGGTTCAGCTGAAGACAGCAAGATCATGGGTACAAACGTATTCAAGTTCTATGAGCCATTCGTAAAAGATATCAATGGTAAGATCCTTACTAAGTATGATGATACAATTGAAAATGCATTTATTGATTGTATGAGATCATTCCTTGCTGGTAAGATTAAGTCTAAGGAAGATATGCTCAAGACATTCAAAGATAAAGTTAAGACTAACTTAAAAGATATTACTGTTGAGTAATACTTATAAAGTGAGGGCGTTGTCATAAAGACAACGCCCTTATTTTGTTGTTGTAAAATCATATAAAAAGGCATATAATAAATATAATATTGAAACTGCGATGAAGAGAAGAGTAAGCTTTTGATGTCTTTTACAGAGAACTCCTGAAGGCTGAGAAGGAGTAAAGAATGGAAAGCTGAACATGGTCTTGGAGCTATTGCACCGAAAACCTGACGGTTTTAGGCTGCAACGGATGCACCCGTTATAGTGCCGGAGTATAATCAGGATAAATACTTTCTGACGTACTTGTTGAGGCTGATGTCGTGAGTCATTAGTGAACCGGGGTGGTAACACGAAGTATTATGCTCTCGTCCCCAGGATAAAACCTGGGGGTGAGGGCTTTTTTGATGTCGTTAGAAATTATGGTGCATGCTGCACCACAATTTCTAACGACAACGATCAAATCTATATCACAAGCAAGACTGGTTTTTAAATATGTAGGAGGTGTTGAAAAATGAAAGTATTTATTGGGGGAGCATGGCCTTATGCGAATGGGTCACTTCATATCGGGCATATTGCTGCTTTGCTTCCGGGAGATGTTTTGGCGAGGTACTTTAGATTGAAGGGCTTTGAAGTTTGTTATGCTGCTGGAAGTGATTGTCATGGCACACCGATTGAAATCAGAGCAGGCAGAGAAGGTGTGTTGCCGGAAGAAATAGCAAATCGATATCATGATGAATTTATGGATTGTTTTAATAAGCTGGGATTTACTTATGACATATATGCTAAAACCAATGATTCACATCATATTTATTTTGTTCAGCAATTCTTTAAAGAGCTTTTAAAGAGTGGTTATATTTATTCAAAAAGCATCGAGCAGGTATTTTGCACTGTATGTAATAAGTTTCTCCCTGACAGATTTGTTGCAGGGAAGTGTCCGAACTGTGGAAATAGTGCAAAGGGGGATCAATGTGATTCATGTGGAAGTCTTTTAGACTCATCGTACTTGAATGAGAAATTATGTGGTATATGTGGTGAAACTCCAATTTATAAGGAGTCTGAGCATTTATTTTTAGCATTATCCAAGCTTGAGCATTTTATCAAAGAATATGTAGATGGTTGTTCTAGTGGATGGAGAAATAATGCTGTTGGTCTTTCAAGAAGATATATTGATGAGGGTTTTCCAGATAGGGCTGTGACAAGAGACCTTGAGTGGGGGATATCGGTTCCTGTAGAGGGGTTTGAAAACAAAAAGATATATGTGTGGGTTGATGCGGTTTTAGGGTATCTATCAGCAAGTAAGAATTGGGCAGAGACTTCAGGTGTAAGTTGGGAAGCTTTGTGGGGAGAAAGCTCGGTACATTATTATGTACACGGTAAAGATAATATTCCTTTCCATACCATTATATTGCCGGCATTACTTAAGGCAAACGGTGATTTGCATCTGCCGGACAGAATAGTATCAAGTGAGTATCTAACCCTAGAGGGAAAAAAGATATCAACAAGCCAGGAATGGGCAATTTGGATTCCGGATATTATCCAGCGTTATAATCCAGATACAGTAAGATACTTCTTAATTGCAAACGGACCGGAAAAGAGAGACACTGATTTTTCCTGGAGGGAATTTATAAACAGCCATAATGGTGAGCTGCTAGGTACCTATGGAAATTTTGTAAATAGAAGTCTTGTATTCATACAAAAATCATATGATGGGGAAGTACCAGAAGGGCAGTGTGATCTTAAAATTAAGGGTTCATTGCATGATCTTTATAAAATAGTTGGAGATCTAATAGAGCAGGGGAATTTTAAGGATGCACTTGAATCAATATTTTCATTCATACGGTCAGCAAACAAGTATTTTGATGAAGAAAGACCGTGGATTACAGTTAAGGAGGATCTTGAGAAATGCCGAAATACTTTATATACATGCGTTCAAATTATTGCCAATATTTCTGTATTATTAAGTCCATTTTTGCCAAATACCTCATCGCAAGTATATCTTATACTCAAAATAGAAAGTGTAGACTGGAGTTATAAGCATATACCACCGGGAGTAAAATTAGGGCCAGTTAAAATATTGTTTGAACGTATTGAAAAAGAAAGGATTGATGAGGAGATGAAAAAATTACTAAATAAATAGGGCGTTTGAATTAAAATGGATAGATGTCGTAGTGCTATTATGGTCTATCCATTTTAATTTATATAAATCTTCTAATTGAGTTTGGAACTCTTGCATATTCCTATGGATAAGAATTTTTTCCATAGAACCCATGAATCTGTATAGATGATTTTTTGTTTTAATAAT
Organism: Pseudobacteroides sp.; assembly: GCF_036567765.1. Lineage (NCBI taxonomy): Bacteria > Bacillati > Bacillota > Clostridia > Eubacteriales > Oscillospiraceae > Pseudobacteroides > Pseudobacteroides sp. Next base: position 27,545 of record NZ_DATCTU010000004.1, on the reverse strand, counting down.
TGGAAGTCCTGAACTTCACCGTCAATTTGATTCATAATATCTGCACTATTACCATAAAAATCAAGATGATTGTAAATCGGGTGTTTCTTATAATTTATTTTTCTCATAATGATTTTTATATATAGGTGTAAATTAATAATAAAAAATATTAAAATTAATACAGTCCATATGTATACAAATATTTCAATGCTTCTTGTTGTATCGAAAATAAAGGGCAAAACTTTTTGCTTATCAATATCAAGATCAGATTCACTCATTATGCTTGAAGGGGAATCTTCACTAGTCTTTACGAGAAGACCTTTAAATGATTTTATATTTTCGTCATACTCTTTAACTTTTATTACCAAATATTTATCACCAATACTTGTCATAATATACTGACCAGTACTTTCGGCTGCAGGTTTTAAAGGATTAACGAACAATTTATAGTTGACATCATAGCTGTAAACTTGCTCAACACCAGAGTGGAATGTATATAGATCTTCAAATTTGAAGTAATATTTTTTTCCGAAGCTATATCTAACTAAAGATTCTTTTCCGTTCAAATAGACTTTTTCTGATGATAAGCCAGTATTTTTATTACTGTCAGCTTTAGTAACAATAATTTCTTTGTCCACGACAAATGGACCAAGTAGCATATTATAATAGTCCGTTAAGAAACCTTTTAATATAGTAAAAATAAGTAATGTAAATAGAATATTTAATATTAGCAAGTTTCTGTTGCATCTAGAGATGTTTGTTTTTATAAAACTGAATTCCATTGTAAAATCACCCCATATAGTATTAAGATAGCATTATCTTTGATATAATGCAAGTAGAGGTGGCAAGAATTAGTCATACCTAATATGAAATGGAATGGCCCAGGATAAATATCGGAGAGAGGTAAAAAGATTTACACCTGATTAAACGAAATAAAAATTTCGTTTAATCAGGAGGAGGATTTTATGATAAAACGTATTTTCTCTTTATGGTGCTAATTCAGTCATTTGTTAGTAAAAAGTAAAAAACTGTAATATATTAAAGCAAAAACTCACACATAAATAGATCCTATAATGTGTGAGTTTTCCTAATAGATGTTTTCTTACAGTTGCTGTAGGAATTAATTAATGAAAAGGTGGTTCAAACCTTTCTATTATTTTTGCATTTTATTACATAAATTATTCAAAATATTATATTAAATGTTAAATAGATTCCATTAGTCGAAGATATATTAATTATGGATTTGAACTTCTTTTAATTCCGGGTTCCAGTTTACTTTAAGGCCAAGGCACTCGCTGACAAACCTTAGCGGGAGATATGTTCTGCCTTTAGATATAAATGGAGCTGATTCCTTGTTTGTTGGGTCGATTAATACAATGCTGTTGTCTATGAGTGCTGAATTTTTTCCAACCCAAAGCTCCACTTTTTTGCCTTCAATTTTGTTTAAATCAACAGCATTAAAGTCTTTCACCGAAATATGGTATGCAAATGCATTATGGCTATATCTGTGATCACCGCCTGAACCATCTTCATCAATAAATATTTCTAATGTATCGTCCTTATAGTAGTCTGTAAGCGGATCGTTGTGGGTATCTGAAATCAAATCATCTACAATTTCAATTAAAAAATACAATCTTTCCTTAGTCCACAAAATTTTGTATCTCCCGCTTAAGTCGGATTTTGACGGTTGCTGACCCAGCCACAGGCTTTCAATAGGTGCCCAATCTCCCATATCCCAGCAACTGTCACCTCCAACACCATCTACTACTGGTATGATGGTGGTAAATTTGGCATTGTATTGTCCCCCATTGGGCCCATCTCCATATGTTAAAAAAAACGAATTTGTTATCATGGTAGTAATAAATGAAATGTATATAATCAATTTTAAAATTAATCTCAGCATATCATTCTTCATGGCTCCCCCTTGTCATTTGTAAAATTAGTTGGCTGTGAGCATAATATATTCTATCAGTATTTCTTCTAAAAATAAAGAAGGATCTATTCAACTAAGCTAATTCAATAGAGTAAATAAAATATCTCGGATTGACAAAAAGACCATATATCAAATCAGCAGATTTTTATATGTCCAACATAGAATATAATGAAAATTTATACGTAACGGGTTTAATTTATCCCAGCAATTCCATCGTAAAAATACCGACCAGTGGCTGGAATATGAGTAACTCTTGCGTATTACATTAAGTTGTTGTTTAAATGTCTTGAATTTGACTTAAATATAAGCATATTTTTGTTTATATTTAATAACAATAGAGCCTCTAAAGTTTGTGCTTTAAAGGCTTTTATATTGAAAACGCTAGATAATTATTATAATATTATTGTAGTGGATTAATAATTGCAGTAAATTCTTATATTCCGAGGTATACAAATGAAAAATATAAATGATTATGAAATGCCTTTAATCCTTAGGGACTTCTTAAATTATATGCAGACAATTAAGGGAAAATCTATAAATACTATTCAGGTATACTTTTATGACCTGAGAGTTTTTTTCCGTTTTTTAAAAATACATAGAAATATAGAAAAAAACAAGGATGAATTTGATAAAATCACAATAACCGACATTGATATTGATCTTATCAAAACAGTTAATTTAAGCGATCTTTATTCGTTTATGTCTTTTGTTAGCAATAGCCGTGATAATTCAGCCCATGCAAGGGCTAGAAAGGTTGCAAGCCTCAAGTCCTTTTTCAATTACATAACTAATAAGGCAAAATTATTAGAGGTGAATCCTGCAAGTGAGCTGGAATCGCCCAAAATAGTAAAGCGTCTCCCCCGCTACCTGAACGTTCAGGAAAGCAAGCAGCTTCTAGACTCTGTCAGCGGCGAATATTCAGAACGTGATTTTGCAATAATAACACTATTTTTAAACTGTGGTTTGAGACTATCGGAGCTTGTAGGCATAAATTTAAATAACATAAAAAATGACACCCTCACTGTCATCGGTAAGGGCGACAAAGAACGTATGATTCCTTTAAATAAGGCATGTCTTGATGCTATCGAGTCATATAAGTATGTTCGTAAGGTAGACGGCGTAAAGGACAAAAATGCACTGTTTTTAAGTGAAAGAAAACAGCGTATCAGTAAGGTTACTGTGCAGCATATTGTTAAAAAGTTTATAAAGATGTCAGGCCTTGATCCCAACAGATACTCTACCCACAAGCTAAGACACACTGCAGCCACCCTTATGTATAAGTACGGAAAGGTTGACATTAGGGCTCTTCAGGAGCTCTTGGGGCATGAAAGCATTGCTACAACGGAGATTTATACCCACCTTGACAAGCAGCAGCTTAAGGACGCTGTGGACAATAATCCACTGTCTAATTTTTCGAGAAAGTAGTAGTTAAAAAAGGCAAAAAAAGAAGGCTTAGATTAAAGCCTCAAAAATTATAACTTAGGGAATTAGTCTTGCATGCTATAATAAACAAATATAAAATTAGTTTTTGGTCGCATTTCTAATAATATTTTTAAATTTGTAATAATATTTATAAATTTGTAATAATATTTTTGGATTTTGATAATCTAATCCAATAAAATTCCGTCGCCTCTTTCAAAAATACTCTTTAGTCTTACCGGTGTCCTTCCTTTGACTTTCTCCTCACCAAGCCATGCCTTAACAGCTGCCAGCTGTGCAGGAGGTGTTTCGTCATATGTGCACATATATACCTTGGCACTTGGGCAATAGTAAATCACATAGGGATCTCCGAAAGCTGTTATTATTACAGGCGTATCTATGTTTAAAAGACCGAACATAAAAAATCTAAGTGAGCTCTTGTTGGGGATCAGGGTACCGATTCCCCAACTGGGTGCTATGAAGAAATTGAAGAACACATAATCAGCCTCTTTTGCCTTGCCTATAATGTCGTATATATCCCCCACAGTCATATGAAGGGGTATAACAAACTCTTCAACTTCTGCTCCCCTTTGCTTTAGAAGCTCAGGAGTCTTATCTCGCATGACTATAAGCTCCTGGCCCTGTATTGTCAAGGTCTCCTCATCAGGATTGAAGGTGGATAATACTATTACCTTCTTGCCTTTTATATCCTTAATTGGCAGGATATTATCTTTGTTTCTTAATACGGTTATTCCCCTGGAAATAGCCTCAATGCTTAATTTGTCGTATTTTCCGGGAGTAAAAAGTTCATCAATAACAGTATTCTCAAATGGAAGTCCCATATCAACATGAAGACCTGCCTTAACCTTGGCATTAAGGATATTGGAAACAGCATCGTCTATTCGCTCAATTGGAATTATTCCTTCTTTTGCTGCGTTTAATATTGCATCGTACTCCAGGTTGAAGTTGCCTTCATTGAACACCAGAAGCATATCTATTCCTGCAAGGATGGACTTGACTGCAACCTCCTGCCTTGAATAATGGGTGGTAATACCGCCCATGTTTAAGGCGTCGGATATTGCAACACCCTTAAAGCCTAATTCCTTCTTCAGTATATCTGTAACGATTTCTTTTGAAACCGATGCAGGAACAATTCTTCCGTTTTTAGGATTGATTTCTGTTGCTAGTGATGGCACTTCAAGATGTGCAATCATAACAAAAGCAGGGTCTGCTTCCCTGAAGGTTCTCCTGTAGGCTTCAAGGAAGTTGTCATACATCTCTTCCCTGCTGCAGTCTATAATAGCTGTGCAGATATGCTGATCCATATCTGTGGCACCGTTTCCGGGAAAATGCTTGACACAAGCCAGCATTCCGTTTTCCTGAATCCCTTTTATGTAAGGGACTGCCAGTTTGCAAACGGTATCAACATCTTCACCATAAGCCCTTATGTTTACATCAGGGTTCATCCTGTCGGTGTTTAAATCAATAACAGGACTGAAGGTCACTGATGACCCTATTGCCCTTCCCTGCTGTGCTATGAGCTTTCCAATGTTGTATTCAAGCTCAGTGTCCCCTGCATTTCCCCTGGTCATGGGACGGGAAACCCTTAGGCCGCCGTCTACAACCCAGCCTGGACCGCACTCATAATCACCTGCTATAAGGACTGGTATCTTCGAGGCAGCTTGAACTTCCTTTGAAAAGCTTACAAGGCTTTCTTTAGTAAGGGAGGAGTGAAACACTCCGCCCAAATTGTATTTTAAGACTTCATTAACTATCTTCTGGTGGCTTTCGGGAGTTGCTATGCTATGGAAAAAAACCATCAGAAGCTGCCCTACTTTTTCTTCAAGGCTCATCTTGCCCAGGGTTTTATTTATCCATTCTTTACTCATTACATTTACCCCATTATAACCTGTACAGTATGTGTTGTTCCTTTAGGGAATACAGGTATCTTATCCACTGTATTTCCATTTACAATTATCTTCTTGACCCCTTTATTAACCTTATCAGGGTTTTGAACTTCAATCATGTATGTTGCACCACGGAATATCCTCTTAACTTTATAGGTTTCCCATGAAGCAGGTATGCATGGGTCAACTATGAGACAGTCATAGCCTGCTCTTACACCAAGTATGAACTGGCTTGCTGCAACAAGGTTCCAGGCAGCTGTACCGCTGAGCCATGAGTTTCTTCCTATACCGAACTGAGGATGCTCTTTACCAAGTATATTCTGTGGGTATACGTACGGCTCAACCTCAAGGTGATCAGCTTCGTTGTTGCGTGCAGCGGGCATTATCTGCTTGTAATACTGATATGCCTTTTCTCCGTTGCCCATCATGATTTCCGCAATCATTACCCATGGGTTTGTATGGAGGAATATGCCTCCGTTTTCCTTTGCTCCTGGAGGATATGTTGTTATTCCACCCTTTGTTTCGTCAAATTCGTTATATGCAGGATACATTGCAACAATTCCGTATTTTGTGTTAAGGTGAGTTTCAACGGAATCAAGGCATTTTCTTGCATATTCCCCTTCCGCTACTCCGCCTAAAACAGCCCATGACTGTGAATTTATAAATATTTTACCGAATGCGGCATCCTTGGTTCCAAGTGCATTCCCGTAATCGTCGAAAGCTCTCTTGTACCATTCTCCGTCCCAACAGGTTTCGTTAATGGCATTTTTCATAGTTTTGAACAATTTTACATAGCTTGCTGCATCTTCCTTCTTGCCGAGGAATTCTGCAATTTCTTTCATTTCCAATGCGGCTCTGCAATATAGCATTGATGTAAATACGCTTTCTGCAACTCCCAAACCTACATCGAGGTTTAAGGTGTCGTTCCAGTCTGCACGTCCTGCCAGAGCTATTTTGTGAGGCCCTAAATTGTTAGCAGTAAAGTCAAGTGCCTTATTTAGGTGCTCAAGCACAGTTGCTTCTGTTTTCTTGTCGTTATATAGAACCTTTTCATCAAGGAATGCGTAATCCCCTGTTTCCTTGATATATGCGTTAACAGCAAGTATAAGCCACAAGTGGTCGTCTGAGTACCAGTCGAATTTCTTAACAGGAGCATCACCCGATCCGCCTTCCCCTGTAAGCGGGAAGAATAAATGGTAAGCCCTACCGTCAGTGTACTGGCATTTTAAGAGCTTTATGATAAGGCCTTTTGCTTCTTCAGGAATTGTGTGCATAACGCCCAATGTATCCTGAGCACTGTCCCTTATACCCATTCCCCTTGCAAGACCAAGCTGATACAATGAAACAAATCTTGACCAGTTGAAGGTTGTCTTACACTGGTACTGGTTCCATGTATTAAGGAATAAATTCATTTCTTCATCAGGAGTTTCGACAAACAGCTTGGAAGTGTATTCATTCCAGTAATTGTTGAGCCTTTCAAGTGCGGCATGGGCACCCTTTGGATCAAGGTATTCTTTTAATTCGTCTTTTAATAAAGTTTTGTCTTCAGCATATCCAAGAACAAAGACTATTTCCTTTTCTTCACCTTTATTGAGCTCAACATCGATGCAGAAGGCACCTACACCGTTCTGACGAAGTGAAATTGAATTGGAGCACGCTCCCTGCTCAACGGCTATTGGGTTTGCTTCAGATCTATATTTTCCAATGAATGATTCGAGATTGGTATCAAAGCTGGAAACCTTTTCACCTGTAGCTATAAATGCAGCACTTTTTGCTACATGGTGAGGATGCCATGTAATTATTCCGTCATTGTAACGTCCCTGGTTTATCTGCTGAACCCAGTCAACGTTTTGCTGGTCTGCAATTGCATCCCAGAAACAGAATTCGGCATATGTGAAGATCTGCATTTTCTTTGCAATGTTAAGATTGTTTTTAACCTTCACAATCCATATTTCAAAGTCCCTGTCATCGGGTACAAAGTATGTAACATCTGCATTTATACCATTATACTCACCTTCAATAGTGGTATAGCCCATACCATGTCTGCAGCAGTATGAATCAAGCTTTTTCATTGTAGGCTGGAATCCCGGGTTCCAATATTCTCCGGTAACCGAATCCCTGACATATATGTACCTTCCAGGCCTATCCATAGGTATATTGTTGTATCTATACCTTAAAACCCTTCTGTTTTGAGGGTCCTTATGAAAGCTGTACCCTCCTGCAGTATTTGAAACAATACCGCCGTACTTACCGCTTCCGATATAGTTTATCCAAGGTGTTGGTGTGTCAGGCCTTACTATAACATATTCGCGTGCCTGACGATCAAAATAGCCGTACTTCATAGTTTTACCTCCTGAGAAATTTATTTGATTAAATATTTTCAAATATAAGGTTAGATCATATTATACTTTAAAGTTGTTTATTTATGTTATTAAATACTATTGGAATGTTGAGATTATTACATCTAATTAATAATAAGTTAATTAGGTGGTTTTGTCAAGCTATAAATAACCCCCAAACCGCTGTGCTACAATACTTTCGATATATGATGAAGTTTGCTGTGGAAATTTCCCAAACATATAAAAAGCCGAATTTTAACATGAAGATTCGGCAAAGTGATAAATCTATTACATTTTTATATAGACTCGCTGAAGTCAAAGTTTTCGGAATACTCATCAATTTCATTCAAATGATTGTAATAGCTGTACAGTTCAAAAAAGAGCTTGAGGTTTTCCTTCTCTTTTGCTGTGAGGACATGCTTTCTAAGCTTTTTGCCTTCAAATATCATTGTTACGTTTTTGGCGTTTGCAATTTTTTTCACCGTATCAAGCATTTCTATATTGTGAAAACCAAATAACAAGCACCACTCCGCCACCTGGCCATAACCTGTCTGAGACTTTTTATTCTTTGCATCTATTTTCCACTCGATGATTTGTCCGTCCACATCAAAGTTTACCTTATTAAAATTAATATGGGTGTTTTGAACAAAGCCTGCATACAAAATCAAAATGGCGTAATCATTTACATCGGTAAAAAGCCTTGGTTCTATGTTTATGGTCTCATTTATATTGACACTATTGGTGCTGTATCCCTTAGGCGAATATATATTAAGGTCGAATTCACGGTAATAGCCCTTGGAAAGTTTTGATAGGATCTCTTTTTTCCTTTTTTCTTTTCTTTCCTGCTCGGCAACTTTGGCATCTATTTTGTTTTTTCTGTATGCATTTACCTTTTTAGTGATTGTAGCGTTGTTGGGAAAATAATTACTAATCTTTTCTAACTCACTTATAGCTTCATCAAACTTCTTTTTAGAGTTTAATGCATCAGCTTTTTTTACAGTGGCGTCTAAAAGATTTTTTAAATAGTCGTCTTCTTTAGATTTTAGTTTTTTATCTTCTTTATAGTAGCTTTCTATAGCATGCACAGTTTTGTATGCATCCTCATATTTGCCGTCACTGCTCATTTTTTCAGCTTCATCGATATAATAATCATACATATCCTTTATGCAAGAATCTATATTGCTTTTGGACTTTTTAAAATTGCTGCTGTCCTCCTTTATAACAAGCTTGTATTTATTTATGGCCTCAAGGTAATCCTTATCTTTAAAGGCTTTGTTAGCAGCTGCCATGTTATCCTTTGAGTCTTTAATTTTTGCAAGGGTTTTTTCCTTTTCACCTATACTGCTTTTTAAAAAATCCAACTGTGAAAGGCCTTTAAACCATTTGTCAATCTCAGCATAGCTCAGTTTATCATCTATAAAGTTTTTTGACAGCACCTCTACCCTATCCTTTAAATCCTTTTCAACAGCAGATAGGACCTTGGTTTGAATGCCATAAGGCTTGCTTTTCTTTATTTTGTCATAGGTTGTCTTTGCTCCGTTAAAGTTCTTGACTTCAACTTTGTCTATTACTGAAGAAACCTGTTTGTTGTAAAGGTAGACATTGTTGTACAGATAAAAGGAAAGCGGTATCGTAATCAAAAATACAATAATAACAGCCACAAGGGGTATTATGATTTTTTTAGATACCCTTGACTGTTTATCTACCTGCTGTGAACTTGTAATATAAGTGGAAAAATAAGATTCATTTAGAACATCATGGTTTTGGTCGTTAGTGTTGGTGTAATTGTCATTGTTGACATAGTCATTTTTATGATCATTGCTAAAACTATAACCGCAATAATTGCATTTACTGTAATTATTGTTAACTTCTGAATTGCAATTAGGACAAAACATAGTTAATTCCTTTCGGAGATTATTATACTAAGGCATGAATGAAAAATTACTCCCGCTTTTGAGCGGGTGTTGACGAGTTAAGTCAACACATGAGCGAAATTTATAGCGGAAGTTATTTAATGATCATGACTGATCATTAAATTGTAGCATTTATGGATATTTACGTCAATAAGTCCAAATTCCTATTTTTTCTTACCCGGCAGTTTCGGAATATCGCAAAATCGTAAGCGATTTTGTTCTTGAACTGGAGAATAAAAGAAGTTATACTATTTATGGATTGAATGGGTCATGTATGCCGCATATTTCTTTTATTATTTTTGCCGCTAGCGGCTGCGGTAGAATAGGGGTTTATATGAGAAAATTTATTTTATTTTTACTGTTATTCACTATTTTACTACAAATGTTTCCACAAGTAAGCTTTGCTGATTCACCTGTCACTAATACGCAGTTTTATGAAGCATACCTTGACATTAATATAGTTAAAAAGGCAGCAGAGTTAAGATTTGTAAGTGATGAAATTGCCCGTTACTTATCGAACAAGAATAATCCAATTGATATTAAGGCTGCTGTGATTAATGCTCTTGGTTGGAATTATTATGGCAAAAACATAGCCAATGAGTATACAAAACTTACATACAATAAATCTGTTAATGAACTTGATTTAGATAGCTTAAGCGGAAGTGAGCTATTATGTATTGGGTATCTGATTTGCATGGGGGACTATTTTAATCCACAAAACGCAATACCTTTATTGGAAAAAGCAACGCAAAAAATTAATAACAGTCTTACGGTTTCTATAGTTACATCTATCGTTAAGGCACAGGATTATTTGAGCTATGATTGGTATAAGGTATGGAAAGTATATGAAGATGTATTAAATGACAAAACATTGAAACAGGACATGCGGCCTGAAGCTATAGAAATAATTAATGAGTATATGTCTTTATACAGTGATTCAATTGGGATAGAGCCCCCTGTTATAACTTTAAAGGCTAGTGAGACAGTAACGGCCTCAATTTATGGAGGAAAAGGGGAATTTAAAGTACTTGAAGCTAAGGTTATGGAAAAAGATGAGTTTTTGCTATATGGGGGTGCACAAATACCGGAGAATGCTTTTTATGCACAAGATGCTAAAGCCGACATAAAAATAACAGGTAATACTTTGACTTTAACAGCAATAAATCCAGGAACTATATTACTTACGATAATAGACAGTAATGATGAAACAGTGAATACTCCAGTTGTAATTTATCCTGATCATCAGCAGATTAACAAAGAAACAACAAAAGAAGATGAAATGCCTACGCCTTCAAATACCCCAATTCCTGAGGATATACAGTTAGATGGCTTGAATACGGATGAGCAGCAAACATATGACTGGTATATGGCAAGAAATAAAATTACAATCAACGGGAAGCTACTAATAGATGAAGTACCGCCTGTCATGGAAAATAACAGGATATTAGTACCTGTTCGAGCTATTTTTGAAGCCTTAGACGGAAAGGTTGAATGGAATGAGAAAACAAAAACCATATTGGGGCAAAAAGGCTTAACAAAAGTTGAGCTGCATATTAACAGCACTAATGCCAAAATTAATGGCAAATCTGTAAAACTGGATGTACCGGCCAAAATTTATAATAATAGAACCTTTGTACCGTTAAGGTTTATTTCTGAAAGTCTTGGAGCTAAGGTGAATTGGAATGCTAACACAAATACTGCAGAAATAGACACTTTTTAATTAAGTATATAAACATAGTGAAATAAGTTGAAATGGGTAAGCTACTTGCTCATTTCCTTACCTTCTTTTTTAAAGGTTACTTGCTTTTTGACTCGCATTAGCACGTTTCTTTGAATTGTGGATTAAATTTACTCTTAAGCTTTTTATTTATAGTGTAAAAATAATTGGTTTCCTTCTTTAATACCAATAATTCTATCATTCAAAAGATTGACATGTCAATTATCAGCAAAAACCACTAAGCAGGAACTAATGCCTTGATTCAATAATCACTTGAGCTACAATTAAAATGTTTTGCCACAATAACAATATCAAGCATATTTATTACATCATCACTATTAAAATCATATTCCAATTTATAGCTGATGTCCCCAATTGAGCTGTTAAATACTTTAGCCATCTCAATAATGTCCATTATATTTATAACATTATCTTGCACGCCTTCTTTAGCTATGTCTCCAGCCCATATATCAATTGGTCCGTCCAAGTTGCTAATCTGCAAATCATTTTCTATAGCCACATTTTTTATCTCTCTATGTAGATAATTGGGTTTACTTATTTTCAAAGTGTAATCACACCCTGATGGTATATCAATTATTTCAAAGTACCCATTTTCATCGCTTACTGCATTTAAACCGATGCCTTCTAACTCTACCTTGAAGCCTGACTTTATATTTGAAGTGTTGCTTTTGATATTTATAAAATCAGGTGAAATATATCCAGAAATCTTATATGAATCCTGTACTGTTGTAAATGAGTATAATTCGCTTCTTACTATATATTTGTGACTATTTGATAAATAGGTTTTTTCTGCTTGAATAGCAAAATAATATTTTTTTCCAGGCTGCAATTTATTTATTGTTGCTTTATGTTCTTTACCTTCTGAAGTATAAATGCAATCGCCCAACTGCATGGGACTTCTACCACATGCTAATATTGAATCTGCCCCGTCCGTTGTTGTCCAGCTTATTTCCGTACTTGTGTATCCTATATTTTTAACAGCAATATCTGTTATTTTATACCAACCTGCTGTTGTAAATGAATATAAATCACTTACAACAAATATATTTGACTCTGGATTACGTGTATATATCTGATAATAATATTTAGTCTTAGGTATAAGATCTCTTATTGTTACTGTGTGTTCTTTACCTCCTGTAATTTCTATTTCAGCATTCATCTGGTCTGGGCTTATTCCATATCGTATTATTGAATTAGCTTCATCCGTTGTTGTCCAGCTTATTTTAGCACTTACGCTATCTATATCTTTTACACTCAAGTCTATTAATTTGTAATCCTCAGTTTTGAATGAATATATATCGCTTGTTGCAGTTGCTTGCAAAGTGGGGTCATATATACTTATCTGGTAATAATATTCTGTATTTGCCACTAAATCGGATAATAAAGCTTTGTTATCATTTCCATCTGCAATTTCAATACTTTCATACATCTGATCAGGACTTGTTCCATATCTTAATGTTAAATCTGCTTCATCCAATAAGGTCCATCTTATTCCTGCACTTCTATATCCTATATTTTCTGCCTTGATATTTGTTACTTTATCATCAATATTCATAAACGGATAGGTATCAGTACCTGGTGTTGTAAATGAATATGTATCACTTTCTACATGTATATATAAGTCAGGCTTTTCAGTATATATTTTGTAATAATATTTCTTTCCTGGTAATATATAAGGCAATGACACTGTATGTTCCTTACTCTCTATAGTTTGGATACTATTAATAATTTCACCTTGACTTGACCAATACAGTATTGTTGATTTGGCTTTATCTGTTGTATTCCAACTTATTTCCGCAGTATTATCTCCTATATTATTTTCAGTTATATTGGTTATTTTAATAGATTCCCTTGTATTAAACGAGAAAACTTCACTGCTAATGTTTGTATATAAATCCAAATTATCCGAATATATTTGGTAATAATATTTAGTATCCGGCATCAGATAATGCAATGACACTGTATGAGCCTTGCTTTCGCCGGTAACAATTTTATCTACCATATCTCCCTTGCTTGACCAATATAGAATTGTTGACTTGTCTTCATACGTTGTGTTCCAACTTATATCTGCACTTGTATAGCCTATGTTTTGTACTTTTACATCAGATATTTTATACTCTGCTGTTGTAAAAGAGTATATCTCACTATTAACATCCAATTCTATATCAGCTTTATCAGGGTAAATCTGATAATAATATTTTGTGTCAGGCCTCAGTCTATTTAATGATACTTTGTGTTCTCTTCCTTTTTTAGTTCCTATCATATCAGGACTAAAATTCTGACTTTCCCAATACAATAGTGTTGATTCAGCTTCATCTGTTGTATTCCAGATTAATTCAGCACTATAATAACTTATATTCTCTATCTTCATGTCTGTTATCTCAAGCTGCGAAATGTTATTGTCAGCATAGATATTTAGTTGAAATAAGCAAGAAGTAAAGATGAACAAGCTAATAATTATTAATTTCAGTTTCATATTAGTAACCTTCCCTATTCAAAATATAAAACAAACAATTTATATGTCCTTTTCTGCTGCTATTCTTTCTGTCTTACACCCTATTAGATTTGTCAGATCCTTAGGTGCTATCTCAATCTGATGGCCTATCTTTCCTGCACTTACAATGATAGCATCCAGCTTCTCGCAAGAGCTGTCAATTACAGTTTTGTATTCCTTTTTCATTCCAACAGGAGAACATCCTCCTCTAATATAACCGGTAACCTTGTTAATATCCGACACCTTAATCATCTCAACCGATTTTTGTCCCACAGCCTTGGCAGCCGCTTTTAAATCAAGCTCTTCAGCTACGGGGATTATAAAAACAAAGTATTCCCTGTTTGCTCCCTGCGTCACAAGAGTCTTATATACCCGCTCAACAGGCTGCCCCATTTTACTTGCCACCGAAACTCCGTCAATCATGCCATCACTATGATCATATGCATATGTATTATATTTGATTTTTGCCCTATCAAGAATCCTCATGACATTTGTCTTTATCTTTTCCAATGTAATCTCACTTCCTGTTATTCCTCTTTAAGTTTTAGTTTTCATCAACAATTATATTGATATTCAAGATGCTTTCTTCAGACTTTTCTAGATTTATATAAAAAGAATATCCATAACAGAAACAATCCTATCGCAACAATCAAGCCTAAAAATGAACGCATTATTTCTTTAGAGAATAAAGATACGATACTTCCTATTAGAAGTAAAATAATTACTGGCAGAAGCAAACAAGTTCCTATTAATAATTTAAGCCATTTAGGCACTTTTTTATTATTTAAAACAATTTCTATTATACCACCTAGAAATTCTAACATTTGACTCCTCCTTAAGAAATATAAAAACAAAGTATTCCTTGTTTACCCATTGCGTAACAATAGTTTTATATTAATAATTATATTGATTTATTGTGATAATATCAAGCCATTGTCAGTATTAAGGCATAATCAAAAAATTGCTTACGCTATAAATTTTGTTCATGATTTGAGTATGGGGGGCAAACCTACCTTCCCATAAATATATTCTTTTAAATCTTTGATTCATATGATAAAATGACAATGTTTAGATTTCCAATTAATAGATTGATACTAAACTTCTGTAAATTATAGATATTTATATAAATCACAGGGAGGCTTATATCTATGAATGATAGGGCTACTATCAAGGGATTTAGGGTTTTTACTCATTTATTGACTATAAGTGTAATAGATAAATACATCCGGAAAGAATTGTCATACCGAAAAAAGTTTGATGAAAATAGATATAAGGTAATGCTGGACAGCAGATATAAAGGTATAAGAGCTTATCTTGACAAAATAAGCTTTTTGGTCTTGTCAGACAAATTGGATATCCATCTTTTGCTGGACGATGTAGATGAACCAGGTTCATTTAGAGACTTTAACTTTTACATCCCATACTCTGTTTTTGAGGCAGATAAGCTTATACTTTAGTATATAGGAAGGCTATGTGGATTGCTGATTTTGAAACGAACTTGCATGGAGAATTAGTACTTATTGTAAGGCGTTTTTTATTATTCTTTTGCCTGGAATTTATTTAAATTTTTGATATGATATTAATACAAAAAAGATCATGTCTATTCTTCTTTTTTTGCCTTTATCAGAATAATAGATTTGATGATAAAGCCAACAAATATACTAAATAACAGCACAGACACTATAAATGTTCCGCCTTCGTGCGTAAGCTGATTCCTTGCTATAAACTTATCTCCTACAACGAAGAAATCAATTAAAGAGAGAATAATTAGTGCTCCAGATAAAATTCCAATTAGAATAACACTAATCTTTTGTGCACTATTTTTTTGGATATATGCCTCTTTGAAAATCATCTCAATTGAACCGAAAGCCACAGAAATGAGTAAAATAATGAAATTGGAATGTATTGCGTCAGCCCATATTATGCCGTTATCCATCAAGAAGGCATTCAGAATAAGCAGTGCTGCCATAATAATTGTCACGTGTTTGAAAATATTACCCCGAATAAATAATTGACGCTCATCAAAATTACATTTTTTCATTGCCTATCTCCTCCCAAAATAAATCGTTTAGTGTTTTGTCCAGTGCTTTGCATATAGCAATGCATAGTTTAATTGATGGATTATATTCGCCCATCTCAATCGCATTTATGGTTTGGCGTGTGACATCAACCATATCTGCTAATGCCTTCTGAGATAAATCCTTTGCGGCTCGAGCAGATTTTAACCGCAAGTTTTTAGCCATTCTCATCACCTCTAGACATATAATAACATATATCATGCTATATGTCAAATATATAAGACATTATTGGGTGCATAAAATGTATCTGACATAGGTTAATACTTATTTATAACATAATTGTAAGCGTCAAAATATCGTGTATTGACATAAAAAATAGAGCCATATATTATTTAAGGCTCTATTTCAGTGTTGAGAGAAGCTTGTTGTGCTCTTCATTAATCATACTAATTTTGGCGTGTTTGTAATCTGCGTCAAATATTTACCAGCCGTTTATTCCTTATTGCCAATCTTGTCATACTTTTGCAATTCCTTCCTTAGTTCTTCAGCCACCCCTGATTTATCCAGGCTGGAATATGGACTTGCATTGTCCTTTGGTGTCAATTGAACAAACCAGCCTAGAATTTGTGGCCCGGGAATTCTGATATAGTAGTGATCGGCATGATAACCGTGATAAGAAGTTTGATTTGAGCTTTTACTTGAAGAGGAATTGGAGCAGCTGAAACATAAGAACCCTCCGCCTGAAGAACTGCTGCTATCCATATATTGGCTCATAACTTTGCTTTTATCTTCTGTCATTGATATTTTAATAGTAATATCCTTGGCTATTACAAACCCTATAGGATAACCAGGCAGAGCATAGTTATACGAGATATTATCATCTGAAGTATATTTTAGAAGGCTGGCTAGTTTGTTATTTGTAGGTGTAGACGTATTTACAGCATTTTGAATATCTTCTTTTGTCAATCCGGCACCTGCTCTTAATTCCGCAAGTCTCTGAAAGGCATGGGCAATTTTAAAAATATTAGGGTTAAACCAACCGCCTCTATCGATAGAGACCTTAGTAACCCTGAAACCGATTTCAAATTTACTGTCTGTTGCCAGAGATTCCTGATTTGAGCTAGCATAAGAACTGCTTGAACTGCCGCCGGCGGAAAAGAACCAGCCGCTTACATTCCAACTGCTATGGGATGCGGTTGAATAGGAGTCTGATTTGGATGCCTGTTCAGCATCTTCAGTCGTAATAATTATGTCGGTAAACTCGGAATCGGATAATTCCTGCTGCTTTTCTGGGATTAACGGCAGGTCTTCCTTATCTCCAGCAATATTTTCTTTCGATAATACACCTCCAACCAATGGCTTCAAAAAATTTATATCTGCATTTATATCAGCTATCTGATCTTTTATCCTGAGCATTTGAGACCTATAGTCGTGAGCATTGGCTTCTGCATATTTTGCCTGAAGCTGAGTTAGGCTTTCAGCCTTATCGATAAAGTCCGACTGTGCCTTATAAGTTCCCAGCATGGCTTCTACTACATCCTGTGCCAATCCCAATGCATCTGCTGTTTTTTTATCAAAATCCTCACTCTTTATGTTTTTTAAACCAGACAGTGCTCCTCCTGTTTGAGCATTCAAATATACCTTAAATGCAGTTACTACACCATCACCATATTTTTTTATTAACTGAGCTTCCGCTTGCCTGAAAGCTACTTTTCCAGCCTCCACTTCCTTTTCAAGGTTTTGGATCTCGGCCTGGTCAATATTAAAAAGTTCCAATTGAGCTAAGTCTGATTTAAGCTTTTCCAACTGCTTTTGTTTTGATTTGAATTCTGAAAGAAGAATCTCTGTCGACATGGTTAAATCTTTAGGGCTAAAGTTGGGTTTTAAGGATTTAAACCAGTTATTCGGCTGGAACTGCACCGGGTATACTTTCATTGATGCATCCAAGGACTTCCTGACCGAATTGCGCATATTTTGTTTTGTAGATTCCAGGGACTCAGCTGGAGAAGAAACATTCAGAAAGCCTAGAAAAGTAAGGACTTCGTGATAGTTTCCCCTGACTACCACATCATTAAAGAAATTGTTAAGTTGCTCATCCCTAACTAAACCTTCGGATGATACCCATTTTGCAAATCCGTCCAAATCATCCTTTACCCTATACGAATCAAACTTTGCATCCTTTTCCTGTGTCCATTTGTTTTTTAGATCCAAATATTTTGCAAAGAGTCTTTGGCAGAACTCTATTCTTGAACATACTACCTTTTGGCCGTCTATCTCATCCTCTATTTGTCCTAACAGCCACTTCCTGATTTCTGCCTTATCTGCAACAAAATCTTTTAAATTGTCCAACCTCGGAACATAATTGTTCAGTAAAGTCTCATATACAACAGACAGTTTTTCGCCGTTGGCACCTTGAACAATCGGTGAAATGTTGTAAAGGTCGTCCGATAATCTGAATTCTGCCTCTGAAATTGTGTAAGGCTTTGTCAACACACTGTTCCTATCATCCGTTGAGTATTCGTACATACGTCCGTTTAGCGGTCTTGCCGGAAATTCCATTACAAATAATTGATCCCCTGCACCTAAAAACTCATTGATCTTTTGGTAGATACTGTTCATAATACCGTTGGACATTTCTTTACCCATATTCGGATTCCTCCTTTATTTTTGGTGGTGGCTAAAAGCTGAAATTGGTCCATATCCATAACAGGCAATCCTCTTGAACCTGCAGGCTGGACTTTTGACAGATAATCGCGATATACTTCGAGTTGTGACCAAATTTGTAATAAAATTCAATATAAGTATATAAATTCTGTATTAAAGCCTAAATTCCTGCTAAAAATTGATAATATTTGCATAATTATATAAATTTATGGGGATTATGGAATAAAAAGCGAGTGTGAGGTATCCAGGTAATGAGTGGCATGAAGAGTTTGCAAATGCCATAAAAGCATATACATATTCAAGCTTTTTAGTTATTTCAATTTGACCTAAACTTTTAAGAAAATTGACGACATCGTATAAAAAGAGGTAACCACTATCTTTCTGGTAGATCATCGTCATCATTATCAATTAAATTCTGGGAGGAAGAACTTGATAGTTCAAGCATTAATGGTACAAATATACTCTCAAATCTGAGTCGTCTTGAGTCAACTCCTGATCCGCTAGTAAGCCTTCTAAATGAATATCTCCACACTCGGATGACAATAATCATAATACTTATCCCTTACTATCTCTTGTAATTGTGAGTATGCTAGAACACAGGCTTAAGGGTAAGCGTTCTGTAACTACGGCAATTATATCCCCGTGATCTTATTCACATACCTTCGAGCCAGCTCCGTAACTGCCTGATAATCACAAGAATCCGCACTGGCATACAGGTTCCTTCCCACTCCTACAGCCATAGCTCCTGCTTCAAACCATGTATCGATATTGTCGATGCTGACACCACCTGTAGGCATTAGAGGTGCCTGTGGCAGCGGGCCTTTCAGGGCTTTAATGATGGCAAGACCGAATAATTCTGAAGGAAATATCTTTACAATATCCGCACCTGCCTCCATGCAGTCCACCGTTTCCTTTACCGTCATTGCTCCGGGAATGTATGGAATTTGATAGCGGAGGCACATTTTGGCGGTTTCAACATTAAGGCATGGACTGATAATAAACTGTGAACCCATAGACATAGCAATTTTACAAGTCTCAGTATCAAGTACCGTGCCTGCCCCTATCAAGACATCGGTATCTTTGTATTTATTGGAGAGTTCTTTAATAAGCTCTCCTGCAAAGCTCATAGTGCAGGAAAACTCCAAAACCTTAATACCTCCATCAATTATAGCAACGGCTGATTTGTAAGCTTTATCGAAGCTATCGGTTCTAATAATTGAAATGATCCTGTTCTTTTTTATAATATCCAGTATCTCAAGCTTATCTCTATTCATGAACTCTCTCCTCATATGTTTTGCAATAATCATGATGTCAATTAAATAATTGAATTTCTGATATGAATTTCTACCAACCGCTTTATCATCTGCACAGTTTCCGGTATATTTATACCATGAGGACACTTTTTCATACATGACATTTCCAAACACTTTTTACAATTAGCAGCACTTTGGTTTATGCCAAGATCCAGTTTTCTAAGTGCCCAGTAATCCTTACCGAGAAAATAATAATTGTATTGCCTGAAGATTATATGTATTTCAGTGCCGTATATGCATCTGCACCTCTGGCACCTGTCGCACGGAATTGGTTTAAAGCTTTTTTCAAGAAGCTGCATTACCTGTGAAAACGTGGGGCGGATATAGCCTTGAGTCTTATCGGACTTAGGCTCGTTGTTATACTCAGGGTCATAACTCATTGCCGGATCTATCTGTTCTAGTGTGCCCAAGCCTATCAAAGCACTTGATACTGGGTATGAAAGCACACCTGATATAAGGGTTTTAATAGGAAAGAAGGACGGTAGTATTCCTGCAGCATATACTTTGTTTATAATGATACCCTTTTGTATAAAAAGCGGTTCGTTTTCCATACGGTCAAGCATGCCCCTTTCAAGAATATTGCCGCTGCCTTGGAGGACATCTACCCTCTTGTCCTTTGCACCTCTTAATAGGATATCATAATAATGGGAAGCAATACCTGCAAATTTGATTTTACCTTCCGCTTTAAGCTCTTTCATGGCTTCTACAGCACCGTATTTACCAAATGTAACATCCTCATTTCCTTCGTCCACCTGATGTACAAAATAAATATCCGCATGGGTGCCAAGGTTTTTATAAGACTCGTGCACAGCTTTATACATATCATCTCCATAAAAGAACCTGGCCTTATCCGATATTATTATCTTTTCCCTTCCCACAAAAGCAGCAAATTTGCCAAGCTTAATCTCCGCATCCCCATATTCGGGCACGATAGCGGTATCAAAAAGGTTACAACCAAGCTTAAAAGCATACTCCATTATACCCATCGCAGTATCTTCATCCGGGCTGTAATAATCAGGAAGCACAGGGCAATCTCCGCTTAATATGGGAATTGTTCCAAAGGATATTTCAGATACCTTAATCCCTGTACTGCCTAAATCCCTGTATCTCATAACGAATGCAAACTCTATTTTAAGTGTACTCCTGGTTTCTTCTATCTCTAAATTTTTTCTCAATTCTATAACTTCATTACTAGGATTATCTGAATACAATAGTATTTCTAATTCTTTAATTGATTCAACCTTTAATTTCTCAATATTATAACTTTTATTAAATTCAGTTTCAAAATCATACAAATCCATACCTTACCCCTTATAGCTGTATTTTACTAGTAATATTTTTAGCAAACTCTTTATTACTCCATTATACCAAAAATATTTGAAATGCTTTCTGCACCTCTGATATTCCTTAATGGCTTTCCATATATATATTAAAGTGAATCTATATCCACGTCATGCGATTCTAACGTACTAATATTTAATGAATCTTTCCACTCATAAAAGCACTTGCAACAAATCGGTTTAAAAATGCTCAGAAACTTGTTAATAAATTCTTCAGTTTGAGTATTCTTTTTATAAAACTCAAGGCAGTTTGTACATAGCCAATGTGTTCCCCAAAATTCGTCAGTTATAGTATTAAGATCGATCCTAATATTTTTGAAAAAAGCCTCTGATATATGGAAGCAAACAAGTGATATTCCGCTTGCACCATGTTTTATACAAGTTACTCTTCCCATGATTTAATCCTCCTATCACCAGCACCTGATTTCAGATTCTATCTATTATACCATTTCTATTATCCTATTGGAATTACTGGTTCCCGGTATTCTGTTTTATCCCGCATCATCTTATAAATGATATTTACCAGTTTTCTCATGATACATTTGATTGACTGTTTTTTCGTTTTACCACATGAGAGTTTCTTTTTATAATATTCATAAAAGTAAGCATTTGTAGGCTTTCCCATGGGATTACTCAACACAGATACAGCTATTTGGAAAAATATTTGATATAGATTCCTGTTACCAAGTTTGTTGCTGAAATTCTTGTTTGTCTGGCCTGTGGAATACCTCATAGGAGCAATCCCACAGTAAGCAGCAAGAGCATCAGCATTTGGAAACCTTGATATATCACCGACTTCAGCAATTATTCCGGCTGCCGTGACAGCATTAATTCCCTTCATGCTTTCAAGCTTGTATCCAAATTGGGGGATTAGTTTTTTCATATTTTCCTCAATACTCGCTATAATAGTCAGATTATCATTGATTTGCTTTATTGATGATATGACAATAAAATCCCTTAACTCCTGAAATTCATTTTCCGTATCTCCGTCTTTCTCTACATACTCAAGTATTTGACGTGCTTTTTTCTCAGAACAGTTATGATGGCTTTTTTCACTTAGAAAGGCTGTAAGTTCTTGAAGGGTAATTCCCTTTAATTTTGATGGGGACGGAAACACTTTGAAAAATTCCAGTGCCGTTTTGCTATCTAGTGAGAAGAAAAAATTCTTATAATTTGGATAGTGATGGCTAAGATATGTATGGATTTGATTCTTTAAAACCACATTATTTTTTACCAAGGTATTTCTTTTTGTTACAAGCTCATTTAATGCCCAATGTAAGTCGTTTGGTGCTGCATCCGGCAAGGAATCAAGCTTATTTAAAAGAACGTTTGCCACACATTGACTGTCTATGCTGTCGGATTTATTTATATTGGCTTGGTTTTTTCTCTCCGATTGTGACAATGAAGGGTTTACATATTTGACTTTATAATTCTTTTCCAATAGAAATATTGCCAATTCCCTTCCATTTCCCAGCACATCTTCAAGAGCAAAAACAGGTGTAATTCCTTGTGGTGTAAGCTTTTTAACAAAACTTATCAACTTTGAAAAGTCCTGCTTTTTATTTGGAAATGTAATTTCACCAAGTTTTTCACTAAAACAATCAATTAAAACTGCTGTGTGTTGGTGTTTATGCACGTCGCAACCAATGTAGACATGCCGCATCTTTGGGTGTAACATTAAATCATCCTCCCAGTTATTCATATTTCAAGGTACATAATTGACCTTAAGCATCCCTAACTCAGCGTTAGACCTTATTAAAAAAGTCCCGCATCAACTTCTAAGCAAAGGTTTTAAAACTTTTATAAAAGCCGTATCAAAAAATACAGCCTTTAGAAAAACTTCAAAACCAGGAATAAAGGCATTCTCTGCAAAGCGTTAGAGTCTGACAAAGCCAGAAACCCGCACAAATATCAACAGCCCTTATTCATGGTATAAAGCATGCTTTAAGAAAAAATCCTGTATGGAATATCTGCCTTGATGGCTCTATGAAGCATATCACGAGTCCCTTTACTTCTTGCCAAGTCCTCATGAAATACCAAAAGTAAATCTGGATTTTCCATATCCAGCATCTGCTGATTACGCCGAGGCCCAGCACTTTTGCCAAATCTCTGCCAGTCCGCCGGATACTCAACAAACCTTATACCGCACTGATGAGCAGCACGAACGGCAAGAGTATCAGCCCCACGGCATCCTCCGGCAATAAGCAAATCAATATCCAGGCTTTTGACAACGACTAAAATCTTCTGGTAATCCCTATAAAAACGGCTTCCAGATACTAAAACCTTCATATACAAAACCCTCCAGATTTACTGAAAAAGCCTGTAAAAAATACAAGCCTTTGCACTAAAGCTTGAATAACTAAAAGCAGCTAAATCAATGCTTCTTAAAGATATACAGGATGTAAAAAAAGAACCTGAATTGGAAGACTGAGCTGCCATAATCCTTGGCAGCCCTATGTAAAAACTTCTCAAACCCCCTCATATCTCATCCTCACTATCCACTTTCTTTATAGTAATGACGCCCTGTGAAACCTCAATAACTACCTTGCATCCTACCTCAAACCCAAAATCCTTTAGCCACTCTGCTGATACTGTGACAGCTGGAGCATCGTCCAGCCAATGTGATCTGATAGATGATAAAGCTACCATAAAAATGTACCTCCATAAAATACTTGCTAGCCTATGAATCTGTATATCCTGCATAAGCTGAAGCAAAAAATACCGCTATATCATGCTATTGTCAAGGGATTCAAAGAGAAAAAGTTTTGTACTGTATAGAATTGACCAAAACTACCTAAAGGTGTACTTTGGAGTCCCTCTGGAGCTGCTGAAGGAGTAAGCCTATAGAAAAACCGCCCTTTTTTGTAATTCTTACAGGGCTATACTTATATGAATCGTCGTTGTGTCTTTGTAGGCCTAAAAAGCATCTACAATGTGGGTTTTCAGAGTCAGATAAGAAAAGGTATACAGTAAAGTTTTTACCGTATACCTTTTCTTATCCTGTATGTGATTTATAACAGCAATATGTTTCATATAAAATATTTTATTCTTTATCAACGATCATTAACTATGTATATTTTGATATTTACACAGTGCAAATCAAATCCTCATTAACAATACAAAAAGGATGATTTTCTTAATAAAAGCACTTTTTATACTTACAATGAGTATATATTAGCATGCCCTATAATTTATAAAACCGAGTATTTTAAATTAAGCTTAGGCTTGATTTATTCTACATACCTTGAAATTTCGCGTTTTTTGCACTGATGTTAAATTTATTTTTTGGTGCAATGAGATAGCTCTGTATCTGTGTAACATTTGTATCTTCTACTAATGATACATTTAAAAAATAGTTATATCCACTATTCAAAAATAACCTAAATGTAAATACCTTGCCTTGTATCTTCTTAAACCATAATTGTATTAGCGTACTGTTTTCCCTGCTAAAATCACCATCAATTGATACGGTTCTATTATTCGTAAACTTATAAATATTATTTATAAGATGCAAGGTTGTGTAATTGGAGGGAAACCAGAAATGTCTCTCAAAATACTCAGGCTCACCATCGTTATTAAAGTCTATTTCATAATAATCATGGTCTCTGCCCACAGATTTTAGTCTTAATTTCTTATCAGCGTCAATTTTGTTTTTTTCATCGCCCAAATAAACCTGTATATTATCATCTATAGGCGATTTAGACATTAAATCGTCTTTAATGCTGGCGACATAAGAAGTAATATTCTTTTCATATGGCTGATGGTTATTAAATACCTCTTCCCATTCAAATTTATTTGGTTTAAACTCAATCGCTACAAAATCCTTTATTTTATCAGGGACAAGTCTATAAATATAGATTGTATCAGTATATTTGGAATAGTAATTATAAGAGCTTTCTATGAAATATAATTTACCGTTATATTTGATAACTCTGGCATTTAAATCTAAAGATGTCCAGTCATCCAAGACTTTCAGTTCACCATCTGTCTCCTTATATAAGTGTATATAAACAAACCTTGCCGAACCGCCAGAATTGGCAACCATTAAGTAGTAAGTGTTTTTATCTAAACTATATTTATAAATATGAATTTCATATCTGTCAAAGTCCTTTTTACTATCGTAGTAGGTATATCGCCCAAATTTGTTATAAAAGTCATCTTTGTTTATTTCAAAAGAAGACGTGCCCAAATTCAGTTTATCAAAGTTTTTATTAAACAACGCTTTCTCCAGCAGTATAATTAAGCTGTTAGGAATATTTTTGTCTTTGTAATTTACCGCAGCAAAACCACCTTGTACTTTTGCAGCAAGGCGTTTTGTTCTTTTGTCAATATCTTCTGGGAAGGCTTTTTCATTATCCGAATCTTTATAATCAATTTTCACGAAATTTGTATCATCATAATCCCAATAATCGGAAAGCTCGATGTTAGTCTTCATGTTGATCATGTAATCCAGTAGTATAGTTGTCTGACCGTTTTCGTTGATCCTAGCATCCAGTAGATATATTTCTTCGAAATTTTTGTGGTATAATGAAAAAATTATTGTTTTTCCACCAATTCTTTTAAACCACTGTTGGGTCAAAAAATATTGATTAGGCCTCCATACGGTAAACGGGGCAGGGTATAGCGTTTTAGTATTGGGATTATACCAATTGACCCTGGTTTCCGTAACATCGACGCCACCGTTATATAGTATCTTCCTGTCAAAAAAATCGTCTTTTCCGTCATTGTTTACATCAACCGAATTTATATTCCAAAAGATTAATTGAGGATTGTTATCCCTTGCTTCATCAAGCAAATCGTATCTCTCTGTTTCATTGCCATAAAATGTTTTATGAGTCCTGTCAGTATAGATTAAATCAGTGCCTATTTCATTAACATATGTTTGTACATCACTAACAAGAGGAGCGTTTATGTTTTTATATAATAAATTATATTGGTAACCATCACTTATTTTTCGGATGTAAGTATGTTGATTTTTAAGAAGCCACATAAAGTCGCTATTATCGCCGTTTAAAGAAAATATTCCTACAGCTTTTGTTGTCTTTGTATTATAATCATCGTAATTTGCAATCAAATAGAACTTGCCATTATTCTTAAAGATTGCAAAACAGCGATAATAACCAAGAAAATCATAGCCAGCATAAACATATTTATCTCCCAATTTTTTAAGTATATAAGCTATGTTTGAAGATGAATAATCATACTTTAAGTTCTGAATCATAATGATTTCATCAGTTCCATCTCCATTAGTATCGCATTTATATATAAGAAAATTTGAAGCTCCGTTTTGTATTGCATCATTTAAATCTTTTTCTGAAATGTCAATATCACTACTCTGATTCGGCTTGAAAGTAAAATCTTTAGCTGTTATCATCAGACTATTATCATTTAACTCATGTATCAATGAATCTGAATTATCCTTATATACAGCTTTTTTAAGTTTATTTATAAGTTCAATAGGTAGTCCTGGGCATTCTTCATTAAAGTTTAAATTGTCAATGGATATTGGAGGAAAGACAAAGCTTTTCACTAGATTATCTAGATCTATTTTATTCTCGGACGATACTTTGCTGTCCGAAGGAGTATTAATATGGCTAAAAGAAATGTTTGTTGGAACAGTAGTGTTAGAAATTTTATTGCTACTTAGGCTATTGCTATTTTGAATTGAATTGATTTTATTAACCAAACACGCAGTAACTAAAATACATAACGCAAACACAAGAAGTACAATCTTAATTTTGGGATTCACATATATCTCTCCTCTTTAAAATAATAATCATCATAAATTAATACTTTTTAGAAAGCATTAATAAAGCTTACAAAGTCAAACTCATAATTGTTACACAACGGTATGTTGTAGTTATTGTACTATTAGTATTATTAAAATGCTTTAAAAATCAGTTACAAATAGTTACAAAATGCTTACAAAAAACTATTAGGTAAGAAATTAAATTTATAAATTTATTTAAAATACATAATTAAAATAAACATCATTGATAAAATGAATTGCACTAAGATAGCCTGCAAGGCTCCAGCGGCCACTCCTTGTACAGAGTATTTCATCCAACTTTGAATTTTCACTCAATGTCGATTATACTACATTGAGTGAAAATCATTGATTGCTTGTCTAATATACTTTATAATCTTTTTTTCAATAATTTGTCTTTAAATGTTTAACTTTCAAACATAATAACTGCTTAAATATTACGTATAAAAATCACCTTCAAGGGCAGATAGCACATACTGTATAAACAGATAGTAGTATGTGCTTCTGCCCTGATTCTTTAAGTGTTCTTCATAGTCAAGTACAGGATACTGGGGGACTCTTTTAAGAACTACGTTGTAAGGAAAACAAAAAAGGGCGGTTTTTCTATAGGCTTACTCCTTCAGCAGCTCCAGAGGGACTCCAAAGTACACCTTTAGGTAGTTTTGGTCAATTCTATACAGTACAAAACTTTTTCTCTTTGAATCCCTTGACAATAGCATGA
>NZ_DATCTU010000003.1 GCF_036567765.1 Pseudobacteroides sp. | reverse complement strand
CATGCCCTTTTTTATTTGCTCTGTCGTAACAATATACTTTTTTCAAAGTTCAATAAGGTTTTTTACCTTGTTTTTTATGAATCAAACCTGAATTTTTGTTTTCAAGCCAATTACCAGTTACTTTTCGAAACTATACTAATTGATTTATTGAGTAATTCTGGTGTGTTCTACACCACAACTTGAATTATAGCATCTGTAAATAAAAAAAATTTGCAAAATCCATGCAAATTCAGTGAAAAAAGTTGAAATTTATAGGGCGGTAATTTTACTTAACACAGATATACATAATCAGTCATAGTATAAATAAAAGACTAATTGCAAGGGTGATACGATGACTGACAATGGAACACCAAAAATAGGGATGAAGGCTCCCGATTTTAGTGCGACAACAACGTTTGGGCCTTTAAATATATCTGATTATGAGGGAAGATGGCTTGTCTTCTTTTCACATCCCGGAGATTTTACTCCTGTGTGTACTACCGAATTTATTACTTTTGCCAGATATTATCCATACTTTGCACAACGAAATACCTGCCTTTTAGGTTTGAGTATTGACAGCAATCCATCCCATCTGGCGTGGGTGTATAACATTTACCAGAAGACAGGAATCCGGATTCCATTTCCGGTTGTAGCCGATAGGGATGGATCAATTGCAAAATTGTATGGTATGATAGCACCGGATGTAAGCAAGACAGAGACTGTAAGAAATGTATTTATTATTGACCCGAAAGGAATCATACGGGCAATACTGCAATATCCTTCCACTAACGGCAGGAATATACCTGAGATTATAAGGCTTATTGATGGATTACAAACTTCAGATAAGGAAAAGGTTGTAACTCCCGCAAACTGGATGCCGGGGCAGCCGGTGATTGTTCCATACCCCAAAACATATAAAGAGCTAATGGAGAGGGTACAAAATCCCCAGGGTTTGATGTGCATGGATTGGTACTTATGTTTTAAAGATTTGGAGCAGTAATATTTTAATTTAGCTGCCTGTGCTTCAATATACTCCATTGTAAAGCCATTTTATTGAATAATAGGTATTTAATATTCAGTAAGCAATTAAGTGGAAAAGCAATACTCTATTGACATCGATTTACATTTATGTTATCATATATAGCATAGGCGTTTCGTAATCATCTTGCGAGATGCCTTGTTCTATTTAATAATTGTATTCCATTTTATAACAATAAAACAATAAATTAAAAGAGGGTATAAGAAATTACTTTTGTAACAGAGGTATATCGTCTTGATTAGAAAAATAGCTATTAGAATAACTGCATATTATATTGTCCTGATGTTTAGCAGCCAGATGTTTTCATTGTTTATAAATGAAACGCATTGGTTTGCAGATGATGCAGAAAATTCTAAATCATCATCAGCAATTACAGCCATAATTCCCAATCAGGATTTGGCTATAGGTCGAGAAATCAGAAACTTACCAATCAAAATGCCTATTCTCAAATTCCAAAGCTTATTTGCATTGCAAGTATGTAACTGGAAATCCTCAATTCAGTCATTTACCTATAAGGTATACTTAATGGACAAACGCCAAAAAATTGCTTGTGCCATGTCTAGTTATTTCCATTGTGCAAAGTATAAATCGAGTATATAAGTTTTATGACAGCTAGATTTGAAAAAATATATTATTTGTATATAATAAGGCGATGAATTGGTAACAAAACTAAGAATATGGATGTACGGAGGTCACATTATGATAGAAAGAAATTGTGCCGGCGGTGTTGTGTTTTTTGGAGAAAAAGTATTTCTGCTTAAAAATGAGAAAGAGGAGTGGACATTTCCAAAAGGTGTGATTCGCAGTAATGAGGTGCCTGCCGACGTAGCTCTTAGAAGGGTTATGGAGGAAGGTGGAGTAGCTGCAGAGATTATTACAATAGCAGGAAAGACAAGTTACGAATTTTATTCTGTGAACCGTAGAAAGCCGGTTTGCAATAAGATAATCTGGTTTATTATGAGTACAGATAGTGATGAGTTTGATATTTCAGAAAAAGAGAAATTTCAGGACGGAGGCTTCTTTTATATAGAACATGCATTTCAACTTGTAACATATACTCAGGATAAGGCACTGCTCGATATGTCATATAAGAAATACAAGGAATTGTCTGTATAAGCTAAAGTATAAACACCTGTGGGTTAATATGGCCCATAGGTGTTTCTTTATGTCTGGATTATAAATCATTTATTTCATATACTTTATAGTGTTTATATTCACTATGAGCAAGCTTCTTACACAAAAAATCCGACTTGGAATTATCTTGGATTACCCAACTGGATTCTCCGTATTCATATTTGCCTTTAGACTTTTCCAATGCTTTATAAAAGAGGCCAGCAATAACTCCGGTCCCATGGTATTGGGGCAAAACCGCGATTTCGGATAGCTTTAACTTGCTTATTTTAGGCTTAAGCAGCCTAAAGTTTAAAAAAGCAGCGGCACCTATAGATTTGCCGAGCTTTACCATTTCGTTGTAATCGGGATACCATAATATTAATCCTATGGGCTTTCCATTATCTTCAGCAAAAATGAGATTTTCACCCTTTAGAAAGTAGGATAAGTTCTTGAATAGTTCATAGTCCTCCTTTGGATCACGTGGAGTATAAAACAAATCATCTTCAAAGCTCTTATTGTTTATGTCGGTAAAAATCTCTATTTCCTTTTTTAATTTGCTAAGATCCGCAAGACGGAATGTGTATCTTCTGTTGACTCTTTCGAGGATTTTTCGTTCACGTTCCATGTTAAAGGTATTCATATCCCATGTATATGAATTTAAATTATGTGTAACGGGATTATAGTCAAGAAAATAGTCATGATAATATTTACACCCATAATTTGATCCAAAGCTGACAGTTTTGTCAAAGTTATCGGAGAGAATTCCCAGCCCATAATTGACATGTCCGTTTATTCCTATTATTATTTTTCCGGCACCTTCATTCTGACATATGGATTTTGCCTCTGACATTAAGAGGTCGACCGCCTTCCGGCAATTGGGCATAGCTTCAAAGAAGGCTATTTGGAGGATATGCCTGCAAGAATTATGTATAACAAATATACAGCATGCTAATGGCGTGCCTTCATTCATAACCATAACAGGACTGATTCTTGCATTCCGGCAAAAGTGGGATTTGCCTGAAAAGAACTCTTTAATTATTGACGCGTTTGTGTCTTTGAAATATTTATTGCCCTTATATATGCTGAATACAAGTCTCATGTAATTTGTATATTCATTTTTGCTTAAATATCTAATTTCCATTCCACAGCCGCCTTCTTTGTTATATTAAATGTGTTTATGATCTTATTTTAAAACAAATTTTATATAAAATATCACATATAAAACCACGATAGTCAATAGCGTATTCCAATTTATGTGGTACTATAATATTATTAAAACTTCAGGAGACCCAATATGAACAAAAAATTACTATATAAAAAGGCATACAGGATACTTGAAAGCTCTACGCCATTAAAATTTGACTGCGGCCTTGTGTGTGATAAAAAGTGCTGCTCCGGCGATAACGACAGCGGTATGCATCTATACCCTGGGGAGGAGATGATGCATCAGGCCTCCGATTTTCTAGATATAAGGAAGGAGCCTTTTGGTGACTCACATATACTTTTTGCAGTATGCAATGGCTCATGCATAAGAAAGCGTCGGCCACTGTCGTGCAGGACCTTTCCATATGCCCCTTATATTGATTTATCGGGAAAGCTTACTGTAATTGAAGACCCAAGGGCAAAGTATTTATGTCCCTTGTTGTTTGATGAAGCAGAGATTAAACTAAATAGAATGTTTAAAAGGGATATACTCAAGGTTTTTAGAATCCTTATACGGGATGAAGAGATTAAAGCCTATGTGCATACTCTGTCAAGGGTTCTTGATGAATACTTGAGGTTTGTGCTTTAGTCACGAAAGTACTGTTTATTTATTTGGCTCTACATGAACCACAGCATCAATAACATCAAATTTACTTTTAAGATGACTTTCTATATCTTCAGTAATTTGATGCCCCTGTGAAATGTTAAGAGAAGCATCAACGGTTATACTAACATCAACCATTATATTATTGCCGTAGACCCGCCCTTTGATATCTTTTACGGCTATTACGCCCGGTACCTGACGAACTATTTTGAATATGTTATCCAGGTTTTTCTTGTCAAACCCATCCGTTAGATTGTGTGCCGCCTCCATGAAAATATCCCATCCGGTTTTGCAAATGAGTACACCTACTACTACAGCTGCAGCAGGGTCAATCCATGGCAGTCCGAATTGAGATGCAATTATACCCACAGATGTACCGATGCTGACCCAGGCATCCGACAGATTATCCTTTGCTGCAGCCATAAGTGCTGTGCTTTTAATGGCAGCAGCTACTTTTTTATTGTAACGATATACTGAATATATTGCTGCAGCACAAACAAGACCTGTAATTGCTGCAGTTATATCAGGAGACTGAGCCTTAAAATAGATTATTGACCGTATTGCGTTATAAAGAACATTAAGTCCTACACCTATCATAATAAGCGAGGCAATCATCGAAGAAACGGTTTCAGCCCTCCAATGTCCATAGTGGTGGTTTTCATCAGCTGGTTTTCTTGATATCCTGAGTCCGATTAATACCGCCAAAGAAGCTAATATATCAGTAGAATTGTTAAGGCCGTCAGCAGTTAGTGCTTCCGACCCTGAAAAATAACCTATTACCAGCTTTAATATAGATAAAATAATATAGGCTGCAATACTGATTCTGGCACCACGCTCGCCTATTTTAGTTCTGTCGTATTGGGTTTCCATTTTTATGCTCCTTATATGTTATACCAATATTTGTATTGTTACAGTAATTGTGTGAGACCATTCATGCTTTTGTTACCCAATTATGATATGTAAAATCACAAATATTAATTAGCACATTTAAACTTTATTAAAGTATAAAACAATTCAATTTTATTAAACTATTATTAGGTGGATGATTAACTGGTAAATAAAATACAGTTGGTTATTCATCAGGATTAAGATAATTAAACCAAAAGTGATAAATTGAGGAGATCTATATGGCAAAAAAATTTCTAGGAAAATTTGAAGCTGCAGGCAGGGTTGGATTAAGGGCAAACGATACCAGAGAGCTGATCTCTGCATATCCATACAAAGTAGAGGGGACAGATCAAGAAATAGAGCAAAGGGTGATAGAGTGGTATTGCCAGAAAAAAGGCTGCGGAGAGGGTAATAGT
Source organism: Pseudobacteroides sp. (assembly GCF_036567765.1). Classification (NCBI taxonomy): domain Bacteria; kingdom Bacillati; phylum Bacillota; class Clostridia; order Eubacteriales; family Oscillospiraceae; genus Pseudobacteroides; species Pseudobacteroides sp. The sequence goes on along the minus strand of NZ_DATCTU010000003.1, from coordinate 6,959 downwards.
ATTGAAAATTACTCTGTTGATTCCCTAAATCCCGGTGAATTAAAGGATGCTCAGGAAAAGTTTCTTGATGAGTAGTCATAAGAGAAGTAATTAATCCTTTACACTTTTTTATTTATTGTGGTTGGACACACCAAAAGCTGGTAAGTTGTTAAGCATTACCAGCTTTTAATTTTTTATTCTTGCCATAGCCGAACAGTCAATACTTTTGAGTGAAACAACGGTTTCCTTGGAAGATGCCAAAAAAGATTAGAGGAGAAAGGCTTATTTGCATTTATAGAGTTTTAGGAGATTATGTTTTTATATATCATGTAACACATGGTTCTAGAGACTATTCCAGATTGTTTAACGTATAAAATAATTTTATAACTCTACTCATTGTGGTCATAACTTAGGACTTTTTGCAGATCATTCAAATCAATTCCATTGCTTTTTGCTGAAAAGAAGCAAGGAAATTGCCTGCCGCAGTTTTCGCATTTGATATATTGGGTTGATTCAACCTGTTCACGATTGTCATATAAAAAAGGAAGCAGCTCTTGATCGTTCTTAAGTCCTGGAGCATTGGAATCAATAATATATGAATATACATACTTTGCTTCATATTTGGCGGTAAGGTTATTGCTGTTGCATGAAGGGCATGCGATTTGATTTGCTTCCATGGATTTCACCAGCTTTCAATTATTTTGGTAATAAGATTATTTTATACAATAATCTTGTTTTTAATGTCTAGGAAATTATGGTGTTCTCTACACTATTACTGCTGCTTCCACACCTTAACATGAGAATCCCGGAGTTTATAAATATCGAATATTAATATAAAATAAAAACTGTAAAATTATAAAGATTTTATTAAGTTTTTAGCACTCATGTTTATATCATTTAAAATAGAGTTGTGGAGGTACAAAAATGAAGGGGAAGCTACTTGTAGTTGAAGATGATACGGAAATTGCACGCATAATGACGGATTATCTAAAAAGAGCAGGCTATGAAGTAAATTGGGCATCAACAGGGATTGAGGGTCTTGATGATTTTAAAAAGGATAAATATGATTTGATAATTGCAGATATAATGATGCCTCAAATGGATGGGTTTACATTAAGCAAAAATATACGTATGTTAAGTGAAACACCAATAATTGTAGTAAGTGCGAAGCATGCAGATGAAGATAAAATTAAGGGATTCAGACTGGGTATTGACGATTATCTTACAAAGCCCTTTAGTCTTGCCGAGCTTGAGATAAGGATAGAGTGCCTTCTAAAGCGATATAAAAAGTATCTTGGATTTATTGATGTGGGTGAGGTATTGAGATTTAAGAATGGATTGACAATATTGCCCCGTACCAATCAGGTTGTCCTCTACGAGCAAGAAATACCTTTGACAGCTAAGGAATATGCTCTTCTTAAGTTGATGGCTGAAAATCCGACCCATGTTTTTACTAAAAGAGAGCTCTATGAAAACATTTGGAACCAGTCGGATGTTGATGGAAATAATACTGTTACAGTTCATGTGAAAGCATTAAGAGAAAAACTTGGGGATGATATAAAAAATCCCAATTTCATACTTACAGTATGGGGAACAGGCTATAGATTTGTGGGAGAAAAGATAACATGAAACTAAAAAAGTGGTTGATTTTATCATATATTGCTGTTATCCTGTCGCCTGTCATTACCGGGGTTATACTGTATAAGCTGATAATTGATTATAACAACGATGTTGAAGTAACTGACTATATAAGCTCAATAGAGATCTTCCAAAAATACGAAGGAAAATTGCTTAATCCCCAATTGTATCTTCACATAAAAAAGAGCCTGAATCTCATAGACAATGCTGACAGAAAAAAGGTTGGAATTGTTTTGTACAACAAAGACGGCATAAGGATTTATTCAAGCGGAAATGAGATTCCGATTACATTGGACAAAGAAGAGCTGTACTCAGGCTTATATGAAATAAAACAGGGATATAGGGCAAATGTACTTAAAAAACCGGTATTTAAGGATGATGATCTTATAGGCTTTTTTCAAATTACCCAAGTCCGCAGTGAATGGATGAATGGGGTTAATAAAAGGACTCTCTACGCCTATGGAATTTTTTTTGGAGTTCTTATAGCTATTATTATAATAGTAGTGAGACTTCTTGATAGAAGAATGAATAGACCTATAAAACTGCTGACTGAAGCCATGTCCCTATTTGCAAAGGGTGAAAAAAATACTGATATATCATACAAAAGAAGTGATGAAATTGGGATGCTTATACATCATTTCAACAGAATGAGTAACGAGATTGAGTCAAAGAGAAATGAACTTATTGAGCAACAAAGGGAAAAAGAATTTATAATAACAGCAATCTCCCATGATCTGAAAACGCCATTAACATCAATAAGGGCATACGCAGAATCAATTGGTAAATACGACGGGCTGTCAGGAAAAGAAGTATCGGAGTATACCTCTGTAATAATAAGTAAAAGCGATTATATGAAAAACATGCTGGATGATTTATTTGGATATACACTTTTAAACAGAGACTACTCTTTAAACCTTGTTGAGGTAGATGGAGAAGAGTTCTTCTATATGTTATTCTCTGGGTACCATGAGCTTTGCAGCAGGGAAAAGGTCAGCTTATCCATTGAGCAAAGAGTTAGTGGTATATATATGGTGGATGTGAAGCAAATGACAAGGGTGGTTGACAATCTTGTAAGCAATGCAATCAGACACTCTGACGGAAAATGTATATACCTTGGAGCATTTTCACCGGAACAAAATTTACCGGCATGGATTGATAAGGAAAGCATAAAAGAGATTGATGAATGGAGAAGTGAAGGCGTAATAATACTTGTAAAAAATGAAGGTTTGCCAATACCATTTGAGGACCAAGAAAAAATATTTTCTCCATTTTATCAGAGGGACAGCTCGAGAAACAAAGGCACAAGTTGTGGAGCCGGTCTTGGACTAAGTATTGTAAATATTATATTAAATAAACATGATGGAAAGATAAAGGTTATTTCAAATGAAAGAGCAGGAACAATAATATGTTGCTGGGTTAGGATTAAAACATCATAAACCCGATTTTAAGGAGATGAATCTATATGAAAAAGTTATTTGTTTCAATGATTTTAATGGTTATTATGGGCATATCAATGATTACAGGATGTGATAAGAGTCTCAACCTTTTGCCGGAGGATATAGTTTCAAAAGCTTTGAAGGCAAACAACCCAATTATTCCCTACCATGTGGAATACAAAGTTGTTATGCGTGATAACAATAAAATAATATCAGATAATAATGTAAAAGAATGGTTTAAGCCAAAGGATAATAAGCGATTGGAAATGGCAGATGAAAAAGGAAAGCAGGTAACAGTTATTACACTTTATAACAATGAAATGGTTATATATTCGGTAAATGAAAAGAAAGCAACAATATCAAAAAACGCCAACTTCTCTGAGTTTATGGGGAAAAGCCAAAAAGATAAAGTATTGGATTCACTTAAAATTTACAAAAACACACACAAAATAACAATGATGGGGATTGAGAAAATCAATGATATGGAGGCTTATCATATTGTTGCAATCCCCAAGGATGATAAAACCCTATTGGGAAAAGGGGAATTATGGATTCATAAGGACTCCTGGTTTATAGTAAAATCAATAGAAGAATCCGGGGATACAAAGGTAGAGACGCTATATTCCAAGATAGAGATGAACTCTGACCTTAAAGATGATGTATTCATGCAGAAGTTCCCTGATGATGTTAAGGTTGAAACCAATGAGGATTTAATGAAGCCATTAGCAGAAAAAGAAATAACAATTGAGAAGTGAGCTCTTTTGATTTATCGGCAAAGGTTGTTGAAAAGTCTTTTGAAGATATGAGCAGCTTGTCTTTCGGAAAGAAAACAACTATAAAGAGGAAATTTCATCTACTATACAATCTGATGGTAAGACAATTGAGACAATTATGTAAAGGAATTTGTCAGTCAGTATATTAAAGAATTGAAGAAATGGGAAGGTAAGTAATTTTTGTATAATAAGGCAATATCAAAAAAGTTGATATTGCCTTATTAATAGTGTCTTAAGCACGCTTTTCTTTTTCATCCATTCTCATGGTGTGATATAGAATTCTTATAGAGATAACCAGCGGTTTAATAAGCGGATTTAGGTGCTATCTTCCCAAAAGAGTTTGCTAAAATTATAACATCACCCATATTGATTACACCATCTTTATTTAGATCGGCTTCAGGATTATATTCGGGATCACCAATGCCTTTACCGAAGCCTGGTATAATCAACATAACATCTGCCATGTTAACTACCCCATCTTTATTAAGATCTCCCGTCAAGAACAAATCATATTTAGGTGTTGGAGTAGGTGTAAAGATAGGTGATGTAGGCGTTGAGGTGTCAATCATATATATTGAACGGGCACCGAGAGCAAGTGCAATCTCACACTGAGTTGAGAAACGGTGATATTTAAATTTTGGTCCTACACCCGCCTTATAAGAATCTTCAACGTGCTTATATGAAGGATCCTGCTTGTATGCAGGTCTTGTATCAATAAATTTTATTCCGGGCTTCAAAATTGCTCCCTGTGGTGTGATGCCGGACCATCCGTCGGGGATATAAACAACCTGATCATAAAATCTTGAGTAATCCCCTCTTTGCTCCTGAGAAGAAAAGCCCTTGTCATCTGCATGGAATAAAGCTATAGCACCTAAGAGCTTCTCAGCCAAGTAGCCGGCATAATCATCGCTGCCCACTTTATGGGCTTTTGTTGCAGCTGAATAGTAAACCAGTGTATTAACAAGTGCTGCAGCAGAAGTTAGGTCTGTTGCGAAATTGTCTATTACCACATGCAGATTTTTATTTTCTTCAGTGCTTCCGGTCCAACTGTCAGGCTGACCTGTCCATGAAAGGTCTGCTGGAAGAGTAAAACCGTCCTTTGTTATATTTACATTTGGATATACCCAGTTAATCCATTTTTTAAGAATTTTATAGGCCCTTTCATCTCCGGTTTCATAATAATACTGGGCCAAAGAAGACATGGAAGTACACTGGTCACCGAAGTACCTGCTGCTTGGAGGATCTTTCAGTCCTGGTGAAGTATCAAATATCATACCGTAGAATTTGGATGATCCTGCAGGTATAGCAGTGTTTTTACCGGAGGATATGCTTGTACATCCTCCAGCTATGGCACCTTCTGCAGACTGCAGCCATTTAAACAGTTCTAGCTGCCTTTCAAGGCTCTTGTTCCACTGGGATGAAGCCCTTGGAGACTTTGGCTTCAGCTCGTTTACTGCAGATAGAGCATAAGCTGCCATAGGATTCTGATTACCTTGTAGGTTATCACTGCTCCCATTTTTATAGGCCTCACCTTCATCAGCTATAGGTCCGCTCCACGAATACTTGTTTGATATGAGGTAATGAAGTGCCTCTGTGCCGTCATTTATCAGCCTCATGGAGCTTGAGTCTATTGGAGTCATATTTTTGTCAATCAAGCCATATCTAAGATAGTCACCAAGCATTGATGCTTTGGTGTTTGCATCGGACACCTGTGACTGCTTTCCTTGTTCGGTTGCCCATTTGTTAGCATAAAAGGCTGCTTGAACAGCGGCAGCATCATCTGATGGACTAGCATTATATAGCCATCTTTTAAAATATTTATCCTGCTTGAAAACTAATGATTGGAAACCGCCATTTTCTGTATTACCCCACTTAAATACTTCCCAGGCAGGAGTCATTACCGTTTCCCAGATGGATTCCTGCTCACCTCTTCCTGGAGGGTTTATTTTGGATGCTTTGCTTGTGTCGTCTCCCATATTGCCAAACCTATGCCAGTTATCTGTATCCAGAAGATTTTGCATGCCGAACATGATACTGTTTCCATAAGTAGATGCAAGCTCGTTATGTAAGGGATCCTTTCCAAAGGAGGCAGCAGGTATTGCACTGATAGGGTACAAATTGGGCGTTTCACCATCTTCAAAGATGTATGATGGCCTTGCAGCATTGTATTTATTTGAATTTGGTTGCTCTTCTTTAGATGGGATAGCGTATTTTACTAAAGCATCCCATGCCTTGTTGTATCCTGACCAATCCCCTGAAAGCTTTCCGTACATTGCTTCTAATTTCAAATAATAGCTGAATGTTTCGCTTGTGGTTTCATGGCCGTAATCAACACTTTCCAAAATAAAAGTTTCTGGAGAATAATAGGGTATACCTTCCTTGCTGAAGTAACCATTTGCGGGGTCATGTATTTTTTTATAAAGATCAAAAAAGGCTTCTTTATATAGAGATGTATAGCCTACAATCAAGCTGTTAACCTTGGTTACGGCCAGCGAGCTTACGGCCAAATTGATGCAAACTGCTAAAGCTATGAATTTCTTGGTTTTCTTTAACATTTACTTATCCCTCCCTAAGTCTTTTTAATGTGTAGTAAATTATGGTTTGTGTTATACCACGTTTACAATTCAATAATATATCTAAAACAATAAAAATAAAATGACTATTGTTGCTATTTTTTGCATTATGTAAATAAAATGTGGCTTTTAATGATTGTTCTTACATGATATATTAAAAGTGGTTTTATTTAAAAATAAAAAGGAGATCAGGCAGAATGGACATATGCAAGATTCGCAGCGAGCTTTTGAAGCAAAAAGGTATTGTAGTATGGTTTACAGGACTTTCGGCCGCAGGAAAAACTTCCATAGCAAAGGCTCTTGAATACTCCTTGCTTGGTGCGGGTAAGATTGTATATAGATTGGACGGAGACGATATAAGAGGGGGCATCAATGCGAATCTGGGCTTTTGTGAGAAAGATCGCAATGAAAATATAAGAAGAAAGGTTGAAAACACCCCACAGGTTGGCAGTACCAATAAAAGAGCATGACAAATAAACCATGAAAAATGGTCTTTGAAAAAAGAATGTAGCTAAGGCAAAACCTAAAGAACTTGCTTAACTCTGTACCCTTGTGATCGT
>NZ_DATCTU010000002.1 GCF_036567765.1 Pseudobacteroides sp. | reverse complement strand
TCTTTAATTATAATTGAATTATTCCCTACTATTATTCTATCTCCATATGAACCTATATTAATTGTCCTCTGAATTAAGCTTTTTTTACTAGTTTCTAGTGGAATATATTCAATATCAATAAATCCTAAATCAGATAGTTTTACATTTGTGACTTTAGGTAACTTTTTAATATTAAAAGTCTTAATTTGGTTATTTTCCTCGATGTTGTTATTTTGGCAACTTATTATGAGTATTATGAATAGAAAAACTATGACAACTGGTTTCATACAAATGGAATAGCTTAGGATTTTCGATATGATAGATCTATTTTTTCATTAAATGATAGAGTTTCAAAAAAGGGAGGATTCACCTCCCTTTATAATACTTAATCACCGGCACATATTGCTTCTGTCCAAGGGCCACAGAGGTCTGAACAAACCTGATAAGCATATATACAAGTATCAATTGAAGCTGACCAGCATATTACACCATCTACTCTACAAGTAAGCCAACCATATCCTCCTCTTAAAGTCACTAGTTCCTCTTCCTTCATTAACTTTCCAGGATTGATCTGCAATTTATTAAGTTTTTTCATCTTTAAAATAATAAAAGGTTATTAATCATCGTCGTGTTTTATCAACGGATTTCATATATTGGCTTGGCTGCCGATCCGGTTAAAACATTATCTTTGCCAATACACCTCCTTTCTGTTGAGGAAAGGTCCGGGCAGGAAGTGGCACAGAGCTCAGAGCTCCCACCTTCACATGGGTTCCGGTGGGCGAGGCAGAGCACAGGGAAAAACTTCCTGCCCTTCTCTTTCAAATTTATTAAAAATGAATTCATTAATACCCAAGAATTTACTTATTGTTAATTAATTAACAGCACTTACTTTTATACTTACTTCCTCCTTCCCGTTAAAAATCTCCCTGAAATACCTCAAATCATCAATTTCATACTGTGGCGGGAGTTTGTAACCATTTATGAAAAAAGTCGGAGTTCCCATTACATTGCATTCTTTGAAAAGCTTCGTGCTTTCTTCATTAACTTCCCTGGAAAGATCACTGTCTTCAGGGATGCAAAGGCCTCCTGTGATCTTTGTCCTGGAATAGGGATCAGCATTAAACCATTGCTCCATTAGTTCTAATGATTCCGCTTCTTTGCCCTGCCTGTTATTGTTATAAAGAGTCGTGAGCATTTTGTTGTCGGATGTAATCAGAACAAGATTTATAATTATATCTTCATTTTCATTGAGCATGTTCCGGATCTTTTTAAAAGCTCTCGCACAATGAGAACAGTGCAGACTGAGAAATGCCGTTATCCTCACCGAAGCATCCCTGTTACCAAAAATCAGACTGCTCTCAGATAATGGAATATCATAGTAGGGCTGATTCATCAGAAGTATCCTCAGTATGTCAGGATTCTTTTTAAACCCGAGATACTTATAATAATGCATTTCCCCAGAGGTATACTCCCTGCGGAATAATATATACAGGGTGTAGACTAAAGCAATTACAGGTAAACTGAGTACAAGCCTTGTAACAGAATCCAAAGAAAAGCTAAGCTGTGAAAACTGAGGCATCAGTAAAACGAATTCTGTAATCAATATAAGCTGAACCCCAAGGCACATGGGGCACCACTTCTTCAAAACAACTCCCTGGTAATAAATCGAGAAGAGTGGATACGGTATTGAGAGGGCGGCAAGTATTGCCATTAAAGAAAGTCCTTCTCCTTCAGGGGACTGCAGAAGAAAGAGAAAACTGCCTGTAAAGTATACGAATCCGACATCGGCCCAGCCGAACCAACCAAATACTTTTGAAGCTTTGTCATCTGAACAAAGCAACCAACTGCAATACGGTTCTTAATGATAAAGCATCAAAAGTATTCGGGTGGTTCGGTTGGGCCGATGTCGGAT
>NZ_DATCTU010000001.1 GCF_036567765.1 Pseudobacteroides sp. | reverse complement strand
GCTTTGTTTAACCGTTCAGACAGAATTTGATCGTAAAGGAAATATCCTTGAGCAACATATCTACGAAAGTGTGATATGCAGTAAAGCCCGTTTGAATTATGACGAAGTGGATAATCTTTTTAAAGGTAAAGATACAGACTTGCCTCAAGAATTACTAGAAATTCTTTTAGAAGGGCGAGAACTTTCCCGTCTATTAACTGAAAAAAGAATGGAAGCTGGTTATATCTTTTTTGATTTACCGGACATTGAATATGAATATGATGAGAGTGGTTTTGTTAGGCATTTAACTTTAGCTGAAGAAACTGAGAGCCACAAATTAATCGAGAATTTTATGCTGATTGCCAATGAATATGTAGCAAAACATCTATCCCAGGTTGCTCCAACCACATTATATCGCATTCATGAAGATCCGGATTTCAACAAATTAGAAAGATTAATAGAGCTTCTTTCATATTATGGGGTAAAGTGGGTTATATATGAAAATCTGAACAAATCGTTGCAGTATTTGTTAAATTCTTTTCCTAATCCTGCCTATCATAAAGTTTTTGATCGCATTGCACTTAGAAGTATGAAAAAAGCTAAATACAGTATTGAACATATTCATCATTTTGGTTTGGCGATGGATTATTATACTCATTTTACAAGTCCAATTAGAAGAATTTGTGATTTAGTTATCCATCATTTGTGTAAAACATATTTATGCCATAGCAGTAATGAAAAATTTACTTTGCCACAGCTAAAGCACTATGCCGAAGTTGCTTCCGAGCAAGAACTTCAAGCAGACCAATCCGAACGGGATATAGAAAGAGTTTACAGCCGAGCATATATGAAAAAGAAAGAAGGCAATATATATAACGGGATGATCATATCCGTTAATTCCCGTGGCTTAATTGTCCAATTAGAAGAAATTCCGATTACAGGAGTTATTTTAGAAATTAATCTTGAAGAAGGTGATTGGGAATATTTGGAACGGGAAATGCGTTATATAAACCTTAGAACCCGAAAATTTTACCAGTTAATGGATACTTTAAAAGTTACAGTTGGATATGTCGATGATGATGTTTACTTTATTCCTTTGCCTGATACACTACAGCATAATGTGCCTAAAAATATGATATCCAGTGCTACAATAAACTCTTTACAGAGAAATAAATCAGCAGTGCACAAAATATCGTCTTCTTCAAACTCCTATTCAAAAAATAAAACATCCAGAAGGCCGATATCACATCGGTCGCACTCAAACAATAACCAAAATTCAAGAGGAAACAGATGAAAAAAGCAATTGGCATTTTTGATTCAGGAGTAGGTGGTTTAACCGTTTATAAAGCTATCCGTAATGCTTTTCCCAGTGAAGATTTAATCTATTTTGGAGATACTGCCAGAGTACCTTATGGCCCTAAATCTCCTAATACTATCATTGAATATTCATTACAAAATGCTCGTTTTTTATTACAGCAAGGTATAAAAATTTTAATAGTTGCCTGTAATACTTCTTCTGCTGTAGCTCTTCCGGCTATGCAGACAATAACAGACATACCTATTATCGGAGTAATTGAACCTGGTGCAGAACAAGCAGCTAAAACCACCAAAAACAAGCGTATTGGTATTATTGGAACGGAAGGGACTATCAATAGCGAGGCCTATCCAAATGCTATAAAAAAACTTATTCCTGAAGCAGTCATTTTTTCTGTTGCTTGTCCGCTTTTTGTCCCTTTGGTAGAAGAGGGCTGGCAAGATCATCTTGTAACTGAACTGGTTGTAAAAGAATATCTTACGAACTTAAAAATGCAAGCCATTGATACTCTTGTTTTAGGTTGCACTCACTACCCCTTGCTCTCTAAAGCTATTCAACAAATTATGGGGAGTGAAGTAACTTTAGTAGATAGCGCAATGGCTATTACTGAGTATCTTGCTCGTTATATAGGGTCAGAAAGCGACAAACAACAAGGTAGCAGTACTTTTTATGTTAGTGATAACGAAGAAAAATTTACCCAAATTGCTGAACGCATCTTAAATGATAATATCAAAAAATTAATCAGAGTTCGACTTTATGAAAGCTGGTTTCAGAATTAAAATACTATAATGAATAAGGAATTATTATAATGTCGTTCACCACTACATTCGCTGCTTTAACTCTACATCAGCAATGCTTCTGATTACAGCATTTAATAGTGTTTTGCTATCGATCTAATTGCTGATCAATCTATTAGATTGCATAATGTGATAATATAAAATAAATATAGAGAGGTAATATTATGGAACCCTTAATTTTAACTGCTGCAATAACGGGAGCTGAAACAACCCGTTCTGATCAACCCAATTTACCTATAACTCCTGAAGAACAAGCAAAGGAAGCAAAGGCCTGTTTTGAAGCAGGAGCAAGAGTTATTCACTTACATATTCGTGAGGATGATGGAAGTCCTTCTCAACGTTTGGAAAGATTTCAAGAAGCTATTTCTGCTATTCGTAAGGCCGTTCCGGAAATCATAATCCAAATTAGTACGGGAGGAGCTGTTGGGGAAGCATTTGAAAAACGCCTTGCCCCTCTTGCTTTAAAACCAGAAATGGGTACTCTTAATGCTGGAACTTTAAATTTTGGAAATGATGTTTTTATCAATCATCCTGCCGATATTATTCGCTTGGCAGAAGCGTTTAAAGAATATGGTGTAGTTCCAGAAGTTGAAGTATATGAATCAGGAATGATTGATTCTGTTGCCCGATTGATTAAAAAAGGGATTATAACTCACAGCCCGTTGCATGTTCAATTTGTTCTTGGTGTTCCTGGAGGAATGAGTGGGAAGCCTAAAAACCTAATGTATATGATTGATCATTTACATGAAGAAATTCCAACAGCAACCTGGGCTGTAGCTGGAATTGGTAAATGGCATCTTCCAACTTCTTTGATAGCGCTGGTTACAGGTGGCCACATTCGCTGCGGTTTTGAAGATAATATTTTCTATCACAAGGGAGTTATTGCTGATTCTAATGCACAATTGGTAGCTCGTTTAGCTAGAATAGCAGAAGAAATTGGACGCCCTCTTGCTACTCCAGAACAGGCACGTCAAATATTTGCCTTACATAAATAAGAGGAGCGAGAATGCTATTAACGGAAAATGCACTGAAAGTTCTGGAAAAACGCTATTTCCGCAAAGATGAAAATGGCATTATAATTGAGGATTGGTCAAAAATGCTAACTCGAGTAGCATTTAATATCGCTGCTGGGGACGAGGAAAAAGCTAAACGCTTTTTTACTTTGATGGATTCTGGTTATTTTTTACCAAATTCACCAACTTTAATGAATGCTGGAGGTGACTTACAACAGCTTTCTGCTTGTTTTGTACTTCCTATCGAAGATAGTCAGGTTGTTGACAAAGTTTACCAGCATCAGGAAGGGCGTAGATAATAAGCAAAAAAAAGTAGATAAATCATAAAAAAAAGCTTGACAAAAAGTATGCTTAATACATTGTGGTATTATTATTTTACAGTATGGAGACACAATGATTAAGAACGAATACACAAGGCAGACCGAGATCGAGGTAGTGAGCATCGAACAACTGGTTCCCCAGGATCACCTGCTCAGGATAATTGAAGAGAACTATGACTTCAGTTTTGTCCGGCAACGGATGGAACCCTTGTATAGTAAAACCCAAGGCAGACCAGCTATTGACCCGGTCATGCTCTTTAAGATGTTGTTTATTGGTTACTTGTATGGTATTCGTTCCGAGCGTCAATTAGCGAAAGAGGTTCAGGTCAATGTAGCATACAGATGGTTTCTCAACTTGAATCTCACTGATAAAGTACCGGATCATTCCACGATCAGTCAGAACCGCAGAAGAAGATTTCAGGGCACCGATGTGTTTCGTCAGATGTTTGATGATGTGGTGCAATTTGCTTACGAGCATGAATATATTGATGGTAAGACCCTTTACACTGATTCCACGCATATGAAGGCCAATGCGAATAATAAGAAGTTCACTCGTGAGCTTGTGCAGAAGAATACCCAGTACTATCTTGATGATATCGAACAAGCAGTTAATGAAGATCGCATCGCTCACGGCAAGAAGCCATTACCTGCCAAGGAGGATTCCGCTGACGAGCCAATGAAAGAAATCAAAGTAAGCACTACTGATCCTGATAGCGGCTACATGGCCAGGACCAACAAGCCCGAGGGATTTCATTATCTGGATCATCGAACTTGCGACGGCAAGCATAATATAATCACAGACGCGTACATAACACCCGGTAATATAAATGATAGCACAGTGTATCTGGACAGACTCAATTATCAGATCAATCGCTTCGGATTCTCCGTCGAATCAGTGGGTCTGGATTCTGGCTATCACAACTTGAACATCCTTAAGACCTTGAGCGAAAAAGGCATCTACGCTGTAGTATCATATCGGAAACCCGGAGGAACAAAAGGATTATTTCGCAAGAGCAAGTTTCAGTTTGATGCGCTAAATAACCAGTACATTTGTGTGCAAGGTCATGTTCTCAAGTATCGAAACACGAACAGAAACGGTTTTCGCAGCTATGTATCAGATCCCAAAATATGTAGTGTATGCCCCCTTTTATCTCAATGCACTAATAACAAAAAACACCAAAAGGTTATTGAGCGACATGTATGGGAGGAATATGCGGAGCAGGTAAAGCTCAATCGCAAATCAGAGAGAGGCGAATATATGAAACAGAGACGCTCCGAAACGATTGAGCGTAGCTTTGCGGACGCAAAGCAACTTCATGGTTATAGATATGCCAGATTCAGAGGGATAGAAAAGGTAGAATCACAAGCTCTGATGACAGCAATTGCCCAAAATATCAAGGAAATGGTGATGATTATGACGAAGAAAAGGGGAAATCCAGATGGAGATGGTGTTTTGCGTCATATTTTATCATTTTTCGGTCATATTCAAGCTACATTATGGCATTTTTGGGCTCATAGAAGCAATTATACACTTTTCTCCATATCTATGTCAAACATCTTCGTTGCATGCTAAAATATCTCTCAGTTCAGATAGTTTTGGCTCTTCAAAATAGGGGCTTTGTCAACAACCTG